>JALGZU010000468.1 GCA_025774735.1 candidate division LCP-89 bacterium
AGCCCATGCACCCCCCGGAAACTATCTACTGGTCGCCTCCCTGGGCAGTTATCCGGGTTCCATCTGCAGCCGCGACACGATTCCTTTCGAAAAGTTGAGTGCAACCGATTGGGAAAACGCTATAGACTGTTTGGGGAATAGAGAAAAACCTGACAGTTGGGTTCAGGAACAGGCCAGTAAATGGCCCACTTTTCGAGCCACACCGAATCCTTTCAATATCTCCACGTCAATATCTTTCACGTTGCATGAAGGCGGCCCCGTTAACTTAACGATCTACGATCTATCCGGCAGATCCGTAGTTACTCTTATGAACGGTTGGCACTCGGCAGGTGCATTAGATGTGACATTCGATGCTTCCGGATTGCCGTCCGGGCTGTATATCTACCGTTTAATATCTCCGGGATCAGAGTACACCGGGAAATTGATGCTTGTTAAATAACGTGTTAATCAGCAACCTGAAGGAGAGGCGAGCATAGGCTCGCCTTTTTCATTGAAGGCTCATTATTCCTTGATTTATACAAAATATTTCCGTATTTTTTTCTGCGCGACAGTTTTCCACCAAATGCTCACTCGATTCAGCATGGAAGAATCCACTATCGAACAGTTCGACGAGCGGGATAACGTTTTTGCACGGCGGGACCTGGTTCCCGGCACTCCCGAATACGAGGATATGTACCGCCGTCATCCCGAATGGAAGCCACTCGATGACGAAAACCGCTCCAGACGGGAAATTGGAACCTACACCAGCGTGGCTGACATGGGCATGGTCGAAGCGCCATTCTGGTTGCTGCGGAAACTGGGTGAACCCGGCTGCGTTGACGACGAACCAGCCAAGAAACGGATTACCGTTTCGCCGGAACGGGCTACCCTGAAGGTCAAAGCCTTTGCTAAACGACTGGGTGCAGACCTCGTCGGAATCAGCCGCACGAATCATGCATTCGCCTACAGCCACCGGGGCAGATTAACCTACCCGGAAGAGCCCTGGGGATCACCCATCGAAGTCACACACCGGTTTTCCATCAGCATGGGCTTCAGGGAAGACGTCGAGCTAATCCGGACTGCACCAGGATCGCCTGAAATGCTGGAAACTGCGAGAGGGTATTTTGTCTCGGCGGCTGCATCCGTTATATTAGCCCAATATATCCGCTCTCTGGGCTACCCAGCTCGGGCTCACCATTTCCGCAACTATCAAGTCCTTTCCGTTCCTCTGGCGATCGAAGCTGGCCTGGGAGAACTGGGCCGCTGTGGTTTTCTGATGACGAAAGAGTGCGGCAACTGCCTGCGCCTGTCGACGGTGACGACTGACTTGCCGCTTTTGACGGACGAACCGATCGATATCGGAGTTAAGGATTTTTGCCACCGCTGCAAGCTCTGCGCGGAAGCCTGTCCTTCGGGCGCAATACCTATGGAAGGCAAAACTCACGTTCGCGGGGTAGAGAAATGGCACATCGACGATATCAGGTGCCACCACTACTGGACAAAGGTCGGGACGGACTGCGGCATGTGCATCGCCTCTTGTCCCTGGTCCCAGCCGGACACGCTCCTGCACCGTACATCGGCATCATGGGCTTCCAGGTCACAATTCGGGCGCATTATGCTGCTCTGGCTCTACCCCATCATCTATGGCAGATATCGGCCTGGAGAGATACCGGACTGGCTCGATCCTAGAGTCAGTTCGTTAAACCGACAGGGTGAATCATCGGATCCGCAGTACTAATCTCAAAGTTCAGCTCGTTCAGTGTACCTGGAACTTTCAACCCTCATCAATCATTACTCGCATAGGAGCAACCATGTCAGCGCGAATCATCGACGGCAAAGCGATCGCAGATCAGATTAAGGACGAAATCGCGAAAGAAGTCCTTAAACTGAAGGAGCTGAATATCGTTCCCGGATTGGGATTCATTCTGGTCGGCGACGATCCGGCTTCCAAGACCTATGTGCGTATGAAGGGGAAAGCGTGTGAGAGGGTCGGTTTTTATTCGGTCACTGAACGGCTGTCCGCCGAGACGACTCAGACGGAATTACTCTCCTGGGTGGATAAATTCAACACGGATCCGAAGATCTCCGGTTTTCTCGTGCAACTGCCCCTTCCCGGTCAACTTAACGAAGCTGAAGTCATCGAGGCCGTCGATCCTTCCAAGGACGTGGATTGCTTCAATCCGTACAACGTGGGCCGGTTGCCGGTAGGTACGGAAGCGTTCGCTCCCTGCACCCCCGCAGGCGTGGTTGAACTCTTGCTGCGTAGCGGCTACGATCCCTCCAGCAAGCACGTAGTCATCGTCGGGCGCAGCTCCATCGTGGGGCGGCCTCTATCAACTCTGCTCTCCCGCAAAGCCCCTGGCGGTAACGCCACCGTGACGCTCTGCCATTCGAGGACGCCCGACCTCGCACAATATCTCAAACTGGCGGATATCGTTGTGGCAGCCATTGGCCAACCCGAGGTGATCTGCGGCGACATGCTCAAACCCGGGTGCGTGGTTATCGACGTCGGCGTCAATCGTGTGGATGCTCCCGATACCGAAAAGGGATACAAGCTCGCCGGGGACGTTCACTTCGCTTCGGCCTCGGAGGTCGCCGAAGCCATCACACCCGTACCCGGAGGTGTCGGGCCCATGACCATCGCTATGCTCCTTAAAAATACTCTTCGCGCCGCACACCGAAGGGCAGGATTGGACACGTGAACCGTTTCATC
>JALGZU010000469.1 GCA_025774735.1 candidate division LCP-89 bacterium
AGCGAATGAAGCGGTTGACCGCCATCTCACGTTGGAATTCACCGGTAGTATTTCGAGTAATGCATTTTTTGCATCTATTCGAAAAGGAGAACAGTCAATTATAAATCATGTAATATCTGTAGTCTTACCTACGGAAAGACGAAAGCTATTCATGATTTGCACAGTCGGAGGCGCAGCGTCACAGCGGGAGGCATCGGTTGTATCTTGGAGGGTATGTGTTACTGAATTCGCTGCGGTTGCGGCGGTTTCGTTAAGCGGGACGGCTGCATTGCAGGCTCTTTCCACTCCAGCAAAATTTCTCTCCCATTGACAACCCTTCCAATCGCCACAAAAACAAATCAAATCCCTGAAAGATTCTTAGCGCGATTATTTCAAAAAACAGCGCGTGGAATCATCATCGCATTGGAATGTTCGTGAAAAAAATTGCATGAGATTTCGATATCCTCTTGTTTTTTATGAAAAAATCAAGAATAAAAAAAATGCTTCAGTGTGAAAAAATGCTTGACTCCGTGCATATTTTTCTTTATATTGTAAAGCATGAAAATTGGGGAGGCCTCTATCCGCGCGATTTCCGCATAGGAACGATGGGGTGACTCCCAGTGATAGTGGAGTTTGAGAAATTAATCACAATTTGAACACATCTTATAAGGAATGAGTGACTAACAGGAAGGAGTGGTTATGACACGTATGATGAAAGTTTTGTTAATGTTCACTATGCTGGCTCTGGTTGCATCCGCCTGGGCGGATACGCCCAAGGGCGTGGTCATGGCGAACGATGTTGCCCCGAACGCGGGACCCGTCAATTACCCACCGATTGACGATCCGTGGGACATGATTTTCTACACAGACGCTGGAACAACCTGTGATGACACGCAACTGTTGGGTGTTCACTTTGTCGGTGATAAATTTTACGTCACCGGTGCCAACAGTGGCGCTGATCCAAACTACGTTTACGTTCTTAATGCTGATGGAACGTACTACTCTGAGTTCCAGCAATCAGCATCGAGCACAGGTTGGGGATGGCGTGATCTCGCCAGCGATGGCACCTACCTGTATGGATCAGTGACGAACCAGGTGGAAGCGTTCGATCTGGATGGTAACCTGGTACCGGCGATGAACATCAACGGCCCCATCACCCCCTGCCGTGCGCTGGCCTACGACCCGGTTACAGACAGCTTCTGGACGCAGTCGTTCGGCGGCCCGCTCTACAACTTCGACCGTTCCGGTGCGGTGCTCTGGACGGGCACGAGCGGTGTGACCGCCGCCTATGGCGCCGCATTTGACGAATTCTCTTCCGATGGCCCCTGGCTGTGGATCTTCGACCAGACAAACGTAGTAGTCCACCAGTACGACCCGATCAACCACATGCTGACCGGATTTACCTACACGGTTATTGAACCGCCAGGCTGGAGCGGTGGTATTGCCGGTGGTATGTCGCTGACCAGTGACTTCGATCCGAGCCTGCACTGCCTGGTCGGTTGTACACAAGGCACACCGACGGATTACGTCTTCGTCCTGGAGTTGCTTGTTGCAGCCGATCCGGATGCTCCGGCAGCCCCAGAGAACTTCATGGTCGCCAACAACGGTCCCGACCTACTCGCTTCCCTCTCTTGGGACAACCCGACTCTGAACGTCGGTGGCACTGCGCTGACGGAAATCACGGACGTTGTGGTCGAGCGTGATGGTATTGTTGTGGCCAACCTGGGCGCCAGCACACCCGGCCTCGCCATGACCTACGATGATGCCGTCCCGGCTGCGGGCGTGTATGAATACACCGTGTACTGCGTCAACAGCTACGGCAACGGCATCCCGGTCTCTGACACTGAAGCCATCGGACTGGACGTCCCGGCAGGAGTCGAGAACCTGGTCGGTGCGGGCATCGGCACCGGTTTCGAAGCCGAATTGAACTGGGATAACCCGACCACGGGATTCAACGGCGGTTACTTCCCACCCGGAAGCATCGACAGCTACAGCATCAATCGTTATGGGCCCGATCCGGGCAGCTTTACTGTGACCGGTCTGGCGACCTACTACTACGACAACACCATGACGATGAACGGTTTCTACCATTACGGCGTGATCCCCGAAAATGCCACGGGTCCCGGTCCTGAAGTGATGAGCAATACCTTCTTCATCGGTCCGCCGGAATACGAAGAGATCGCCTACGACTGGATCGAGATCAACCCGAACGATCCGGCACACGTCTTCACGGGAACCAACACCATGGTCACGGGCGACGACCAGACGCTGGGACCGTTCAACATCGGCTTCACGTTCCCGTTCTACACCGACGCCACCCAGATCTGGGTCTGTTCCAATGGTTGGGCTACGTTTACCTCGACGACAAATGCAGCTTACACAAACGCTGCGATTCCGTCAACAGCTGCCCCCAACAACCTGCTCTGCCCCTTCTGGGATGACATGAACCCGTCTCTGGGCGGATCGATCTGGTACTACTCCGATCTGGCCGGCGGCCGCTTCATCCTCGAGTATTACGATGTGCCTCACTACTCGACGGGCGGCATCTACACCTTCGAAGCCATCCTCTACGATGACGGTACGATGGACTTCATGTACGAGGAACTGACTCCAGGGACGGCCCTTTCCGCTACTGTCGGCTGTGAGAACAGCACTGGTACGTATGGTGTGCAGACAACCTATAACGGCTCCGGTCCCCGGTTTCCGAGCCGGTACCGATCGAGCTGTCTGCCTTCAACGCTGCGGTCGTCGATAACGGCGTGCTGCTGACCTGGGAAACGGCCACTGAGCTGGATTGCTACGAATGGGCCGTGCAACGTAACGGCGTCGACGTCGCTACGTTACCGGGCCATGGAACCACCGTTGAGCCGCAGTCCTACAGCTACCTCGATGAGGTCGGTGCAGGCACCTACACCTACAGGCTCAAGGAGACCGACATCGGCGGCGCAGTTACGTATTCAGACCCGCGGCAAGGTTACGCTGTCCGTCTACGACGTCAGCGGCCGTCTGGTGGGAACTCTGGTTGACGGCTGGTATGAGATCGGCGTCCACGAAGCAATCTTCGACGGCACCGGTCTGGCTTCCGGCATCTACATCTACGAGATGAGTGCCGGCAGCTTCAATGCCACGGGCAAGATGGTCTTGATGAAGTAAGTAGCTGGTGGGACTCTACACCTCATCAATACCTGAGGAATAAAACCGAAGGGCGGACATGATGTCCGCCCTTCATTATTTTATTTACCAATATTTCCGCTCAGCTCTCCGACCTCAGGAAGCCTTCAGGATCACATCCCATTCGCTTGAGTTCCTGTTCCAAGGGTCTTTCGTTCTGCCTGGATCGGATGAGTGCCTCCCCCACAATCCCGTCTCCGCGGGATAGCAGGGCAGCCTGACGTTCGCTGCGCGTCGATTCCGTGCGGAGGCTGACCCCCTGCAGTACAGACAACTCGGATCTCAGTTTATTTTTTGTCGCATTCAATTCGTTGGTTGGCGCGAAAGCAGCGTTCTCCCAGGGCGTCCCCGGCTTGGGGATAAATCCGGACACCCTGACATCCAGGCGCAATTTCGAAGGCGCATCACGGTGGAGCCGTTTTACGAGGTTTATAATCGCCAGGGGCGATTCAGGTTCAGGCAAACCGATTAGAAAATAGAGTCGCAGTCGATGCAATCCATAGCGTCCCGCAGATTTTACCAGGGCGGCGAGATCAGCATCGGTTGATGCCTTGCCGATCCTGTGACGAAGTTCTTCCCCGCCGACTTCAGGAGCCACAGTCAGCGTTTTCATCCCTCCCGCCACCAACAACTCAATCAACTCCTCATCCGTGCGTTCAATGCGCATCGAGGAGAGGGTTATTTCTTGACCGCTCTCCACGATTCCGCGGACTATTTCTTTGAGTTGCGGGTGATCGCCCGATGCTGCTCCGACCAGGCCGATCTTGCCTGCACCCAAGGTTTGCTTTCCGGTTTCAATTTTGGACATCGCAGCAGACGCCTCAGCAAAGCGAGCCGGATAGGCCGTGCAAACAGCACAGAATTTGCATTTTCTGGGACAGCCCCGGTTGATTTCCACGAGAAAACATTCACCGAAGTGCCCC
>JALGZU010000470.1 GCA_025774735.1 candidate division LCP-89 bacterium
TGGGACAGCTCTCTGGCGGCGAATGGTTCCGGGGTGGAGTTTTCCTGGCGGCGGAGGGATTCCTCGCCGTGGATGCTCTCTACCACTGGGAGAAAGCGGAAGATCGACCCGCCTGGGATGATGCGGGGCGCATTTTCGATCAGAATACAGCGTACGGTCTCGCAGCCTGGTACGGTACCGGCGCGCTTTTCACCGCTATGGATGCTTACTACGCCGGTAAGTCCGAACGAATAGACAGCCCAACCCTGGCGGCCTTTATGTCCGTCCTTTTCCCCGGGTTAGGGCAACTCGCCAACGGCAAACGTTGGAAGGCAGCCGTCATGTTCGCCATGCAGACCGGATTGGCATTTTCCGTCTATTACCAGCACAATAACTATCTATATTACGATGCCCTGGGAGCTGAAAACGAGGTGCGCTTCTATAAGGATAACCGCAACCGGCTGATCTGGTGGTCGGTCGGGGCGGTCATCTTCAGCGCGGCGGACGCTTTCGTCGATTGCCACCTCAGGGATTGGAGCGTCTCCGACGATCTGGCACTGACCCCCCTCCTTGATCCGCATAACGGCGCTTTTGGTGTTAATTTGAGCCTATCTATTTCTAAACCTTAAAAAGTACGGGAAGAGCGATGCTCAGCCGGGATGACGCTTTACATCTGGTCAAACAGCACGTTGACAACAAGAATCTTATCAAACATATGCTCGCCGTCGAGGCGGTGATGCGACGTCTGGCTCGACGCTTCGGCGAGGACGAGAATGTCTGGGAGCTGGCGGGATTGCTGCACGATCTGGATTATTCGGAAACAGTCGATGATTTCGACCATCACGGTTTTCGCACGGTGGAGCTGTTATCCGATTGTGATTTGCCCCCGGATGTCCTTCAGGCGATCAAAGCCCATACCGGTCACGTCACCTGCAACTCCCGGATGGATCGGGCATTGTACGCCGTCGATCCTCTGACCGGCCTGATCGTGGCAGCGGTCCTGATGCATCCGCAGAAAAAACTCGCTGCATTGGACGTCGACTTCATCCTGAGGCGCTTCAAGGAAAAACGCTTCGCTGCCGGAGCGGATCGCGACCAAATCCGTTCCTGTTCCGAACTCGGCATGGAGTTGGACGAGTTCATCCAGGCTGGGCTGGACGGCATGTGTGATGTTGCTGGAGAATTGGGTTTTTAATCCTGGTGGAGTGTGAGACCCACGATCCTTTCGTTATTATTGTTCCTCCTTCTTACCTTCTACAGTTCAGCCCAAGGGCTTGGCGCGTTCCACCATCGGGCGGCGGAATTGCCCGTACAACTTATCACTTACGAGCTGAATGGTTATCACGCCGTTTCACGGATTTTAAATGAACGTGAAACTCGCCAGCGGGAGAGCTGGTTTTCGAGGGATAAATTCTACCATCTGTTCGGGTCGGCCGCGTTGAGCGGGGGTGGCTACTGGGCTCTGGAGGCGACCCACAACGAAGAAGATCAATCCATGGCAGCATGTTTCGGGATCACCGTCTGTCTGGGTGGAGCGAAGGAGATCTACGATCTTCATCATCCGGGCCGGCATGCAAGCTGGATGGATTTTACCGCAGACGTCATCGGCGCGGCCCTGGGCATAATCATCGCCCAGTCGCTTTTACACTGATCGTCTATGCCAGAACTCTACGAAAAGGTCGGGGTGGTGCATATACACACCACCTTTTCCGACGGAACCGGAAGATACGGTCAAGTCATCCAGGCTGCGGCTGAGCTGGGGCTGGAGTTCCTGCTCTTTTCAGACCATTGGACCCTCATGCCCAGGCGGCAGAATCGCGAAAGTTTCTATAACGGCGTCCTGGTCGGCATTGGTTGTGAGCTAAACGACGAGAACGGACACAACCACCTCCTGGGATTCGAGCTGGACGAGGAAATCGAGGCAGGTCTTCCTGCGGCGGATTATACCCGTCGGGTAGTTGAGGCCGGAGGTTGGGCGGTGGTGGCTCACCCGGACGAACGCCGCAACGTTCTGCCCGAATTTCCCGCTTACCCCTGGACCGCCTGGGAATCCGAGGATTTTCAGGGTATCGAGATCTGGAATCATCTATCCGAATGGATGGAGAGGTTGACACGCTGGAACAAACTCTGGTTATATCTCAATCCGCGACGATCCGTGATCGCTCCGACCGACTGGACGCTACAGACCTGGGACAAGCTGAATCTACGCCGGAAGGTTGTCGGGATCGGGGGGGCAGACGCACATGCGCACCACTACCCCCTGTGGCGCAACATCGACGTGTCGATATTCCCATACAAGGTGGCTTTCCGGTCAATACAGATGCATCTGCTCCTGGATGAACCGCCCGAGCAGGTGGATTCTCAGGTGGCTCTTAAGCAACTCTTCAAAACCCTGCGTTCGGGCCGTACGTTCATCGCCAACCGGTATCTGGGACAGGCTCGCGGATTTCGTTTCTGGGGCGAAGATGAGATTTCAGGAACTCAGTACCAGATGGGGGACCGGCTTCCGTCGGGGACAGAGCTGGTTTTTCGCGTAAAGCTTCCTCAGGACGTTACCCATGCCGTTCTGGTTAAAGACAGCCAGGTGATTTGCCGCTGGCGAGGAGCGGGGGGAGCTTTCCGAAGCCGAGGTTCCGGCGTCTACCGCGTCGAAGCCCGGCGCTACCGCAGGGCGTTTATCTTCTCCAATCCCATC
>JALGZU010000471.1 GCA_025774735.1 candidate division LCP-89 bacterium
CGTGCTACAGGAAGTTCCCCCTCGCACTTCGCCTCAAGGGCGACAAGAAAACCGAGGTCCTCACCACCGACGCCGACATCACAACCTGGCTCCCGGGTGACAATCTCTACGACAACGCCGTCACAGTCCCGTCGGACATGTCCGCAGGCGAATACGACCTCCAAATCGGCATTCTCGACCTGAGGTCCAACAAACCCAAAGTCAAACTCGCCATCTCCGGCCGCAACCCTGACGGCTGGTATCCACTCGGTAAGATCAAGATTGCTGAGAATCGTCTCGGAGGGATGGTGACGATCCCCGCAGGCAGTTTCCTGATGGGTAATAACAGCCACGAGGGATTCGGAGTTCCCGAGGAATTCCCCCAGCACTCTGTGCACCTTCCGACCTATCAGATAGGAAAATACGAAGTGACGCGCGGCCAGTACCGCAAGTTCATTGACGCCGGCGGGTATAAGGACCCAAGTTATTGGTCACATGACGGTTGGAAATGGAAACAAAGCAATGCGATTATTTACGCAGGAATGCGCGGCAAGTTCCGAAGCGTCGTGAGATCGGACGCCGACATAGAACGCAATGAACCGGAGCACTGGGCGGCCGAACAGGAATGGGTGGGACACGGATACAACCACCCCGTCTTCATCCAAACGGATGATCATCCTGTTGTGGGCGTGACGTATTATGAGGCCGAAGCTTACTGCAAATGGGCGGGCGGAAGGTTGCCCACCGAAGCGGAATGGGAAAAAGCTGCAAGATGGGACCAGAAGAATCAGCACGCACGTGTCTGGCCCTGGGGCGACATCTGGGACGCGGAAAAGTGCAACAATCCGGAAGACCACAATCCCGCCGGCGGCGGATACAGAACAAACCAAAGTGCTCCGGTTGGCAGCTACCCGGACGGAGCCAGCCCTTACGGGTGCATGGACATGGTGGGCAACGCCTATGAATGGGTGGCCGACCGGGCCAAATCCTACCCGGGCAATACTGAGCCATTCGATCACACCAGCTATCATTTTGTCAGGGGCGGCTGCTGGGACGACGGCCCCCTGAACGTCCGTTGTGCCTACCGCGGGTGGTATCTGCCCCCAACCAGCGGCGGCGTCGGGCCCGGAGACAGCGACTACATCGGCTTCCGCATCGCTCACTAAAGCCGCCGCTCGACAAGGTGCTCAGAGGAAATTGCTGATAATTCCCGATAATCCGCATTTTCTTGTATTCATTTTCATTCAGTAATTCGTAAGTACTATGTGAATGATGAATCGACAAGATCCTGTCCCAGACGAAGCCTTGATTGAGGCAGCTCAAGGGGGCGACAGAAATGCCGCGGCCTGGCTGTACGACCGGCACATCGACAGGGTCCATCGCATCTGTTGCCGGATCGTCCTGGATCCTTCGCAGGTGCCCGATTGCGTCCAGGAAGTATGGTTGAAGGTGTTCCGCAAGCTTGATCGATTTCGTTGCGACAGGTCGTTCGTCGCATGGTTGAATACTGTCACCGCCAATACGGCGATAGATTACTACCGCAAATTGGCCAGGCGCGGGAACCATATCAGCAGCGGCGGGATTCACCCGGCCGCGGCGGCGGATGACAACCCGGGAAATCGGCAACTGGACAGTGAACTTATCCACGAGCGTATTCGTGATGCTCTGGAGACAATAAGCGTAAACCAGAGGACGGCGTTTGCCCTGCGATATTATGAGGAAATACCGATAGCCGAGATCGCCCAAACACTCGGTTGCACCGAAGGTGCGGCGCGGACACATATTCGTCGATCATTGCTCGCACTGAGGGCGAAACTGGCCGGGAAGATTGATGTTTAGAGGTCAATAACCATGAAAAACCAGCGTTTATCATTGGAAGAATTCGAAGCGTATTTTAGCGACAGCTTCGAATCGCAAGAGGAATTGCTGAGAGAATACAATTCATTCCTCTCAACGTTCGAACAACTGGACCAGGCAGCCGTGCCGGAGCTGTCTTCGGGACAAAAGACCGAAATCTTCAGACAGTCGTGGCGGGGTCGGCCGCAAGAGTCCCCGCGTATTTTTGCATTGCTCAATTTCTTCAGCCAGCCTGCTTTGACATTTGCACTCGGCATTGTGATCGGATGCATCCTGATGTCGGTTGCCATGGACGACCCCATTGATCTTGCCGCAACGGCCTCCGCAGATGAGCTGTTGGAAGTCGAGCATACGAGATATTCGAGGACGTATAAGGGAAAGATCATCGATGAATTCTACTCGGAACTCGAGAACCCGAGAGTTGTGCTCGAAAAGGCGGGAGATGCCGCGCCGCCGCAACAGACGGTCCACGGAACGTTGGACAATGGTGAAATCTATGTAGTATGGAACCAGTAACTTTAAAGGAGATTGAACGATGAAGATCAGATCATTAATTGTTGCCATTCTAGGCGTCTTGGTTGTCTCAAGTGTATCGCCGGCACAGGATGTGGAGGCGCCGGAGCCGAAACCGCAACTTTCGTTGCAAAGACAGCCGTCGTCACCGTCGCGGGTGCAGGCACCAAGGCCAGTCCGGCGGCTCCCTAAACCGCCAGCGAGCCCAACACCCGCTGCTTCAAAAAGCCAGAAGGAGGTGAGGATCATTGACCTCAAGCACGCCAAAGCGGCGGATATGATGATGACGATATATGAGGTTTTCAGGATACGACCGCATCCTGAC
>JALGZU010000070.1 GCA_025774735.1 candidate division LCP-89 bacterium
AGTTCCTTTCGAATTTTCGGACTGAATCTCTGAAATGACGAAGATCTTGTTGATTCATAAATCACTCTCCTTGTATCATTGCCTTACACAATTATTGTATCCTCCAAATATTTGCTTTGTCAACAAAAATTTTTATTTTTTTGCTGGTCGATAAGTCCATAGGTTTAAATGGTTTAGATGAGTTTGGGCTGCCATCCAAAAAAAACTCCATCCTCTTTTTCCAGTATTGAACCGGTAAGAATATGGTAACCCGTACTGGACTTCAATGGTTCGCCGGTCATACACAACCATTTTTTTCAAGCGGTAAAATTCATTTGACAGCGGTCGGGAGGATCCCCGGATCAAAGCCCTGTTGAAGAAGATGCACTGGAATGAACGGGAACCGTTTAAATAATCGATACGTATTATCACCTGAACCCTCAGATGACCTCTGCGCGCACATCGCAAGAGAGGAGAGGAGAAAGCTTCATGAGACTTCGATTGAGCCACGTTGTCTTCTTCATCTGGGGATTAATCTTCGTTTCCCCTGACCCATCGGCCGTGACACCAAATTCCACGCAAGAGGATTTTACGGTTCCACTTCGCCAATCCAGGTTCCGCCGGGAGATGTCGGCGGAGTTTCAACCTCTGTCATTGCGCGATGCGGCAAGAAAGGATGGGTGGATCGGGCTGGGAGTGCGGTCGGTCCGGTGGGCTCTTGATGGCTCCGGGGTTTACATCCAATGAAATCTCAACCCTGATTCTGCGGGGTAGTCAGGCTTTGTCAAGTACATTTTAAAAAAATCCCGGGAATGTCATTCCCCTCCATGCTGTCATTACTTTTTTCCCTCGTAGTTGGATCCGACGTGGCGAGTTCCTGGAGGCAGAGGGATCGACCATATCCTAACCCCACCGGACCGCCATGGAGCGGATCATACTTGTGGTGTAGGAGAAACCGGACGCCCTGCGGCATGAGACTGGGGAGGTCGTCGTGAACTACAACAACCGCAGGTATCATGAAGCATTGGGGAACGTCAGGCTGGATGACGTCTACTATGGCAGGCGTGAAGCCATCCTGGAGCGTCGGCGATTGCTGCAGGAATGAACTCTGGCCACGGGAAAGAAACGCAATTGCGGGAGCCGAATGTGTTAATTTCTATGTGGGTCCAACACTCCCTGCGGGACTCGAGTCGTGTTCTGCTGGATGCTGAGACATCCACGGAGCGGCCGGACGCCATCCGGTCAGCCATCGAGGCGGATGCCGGCAACCGGGTGGCCGACATGCACATCCGGCGAGTCGGCCCACACCACTTCGCTGCCATCGTCTCGGTGGTCAGGCCACGTACCCCGCAAGCCTGTGCACTACAAGGCGCTGTTCCGCGAACATGACGATCTCGTGCACGTCACGATCGAGGTTCACGCGTGCGCCGGCGAACCTTGCCGATCGCTGAGAAAATACCGTTTTCGCCAACGTCGCGCCAGGGGCCGCTCATGTTCTTCGTGTACATCCCCGTAGAGGAGGATGCTTCGCAGCCACGACCGACCTGGTGAAGCAGGCGATCGAATACCTTGAGGCTGAATCTCGGGTGCTAGCCAGTGGGCTTGAGCGCAACCGAACGACTCTCCACCTCGACTACGACAACCAGGTGGCTCAGATTGGTCCACACGACAATTCACGTACACATTACACCTTATCTGCACCCGGATGGATCTGCTAGTCGAACGCCACTGTCAGACCCGCCTCTTCAATGGCCGCGACCATCTCGGCGACGTTCCGCATGTCCGCGATCTGGAACTGGGATGTAGCGTGCCGTTCGACTGCGGCATACCCCCCGGGGGCGGTGGACACACTAGCACTGATCTTGGAGATGCCCAGGTGAAGCAGCCGGTCGCGGATCTCGGGTCTCTCACGGGTGGTCACCGTCAGATGGGCCCTGGGGAATCTCAGCCGTAAGAACAGCATCGCCTTCATGAACTCTTCATCGATGACCGGGTGGCGGATGGTGTACTTGCGGGACGCATCCGCAACCCGGATCCGGGGCAACGAAAAGCCGAACTGGATGTGAGAATGATCCTGGACCAGAATCTCCGCATGGCGGACGAGACAGGCAAGATCCTCTCGCAGGGGACGTAGACCCAAGAGTATCCCCAGTCCCACCGAGGAGAAGCCAGCTCCTATGGCGTCATGCAGTGCCCCGAGACGGCGAGCCATATTCCGCTTCAGTCCACTCCTGTGCACCTGGAAGTATTTTTCCGGATCGTACGTCTCCTGGTAGAGGTGGTAGCCTGTGGCTCCGGCCGCTCTCAACTGAGAAAACAGCTCGTGGGAGAGCGCTCCCAGATTCAAGTTGATGTGGAGGATCGCCGTCTTCTCGAAGATGGCCTCGATAGTGCGGCGAACGTACGTCACAAAAGGGGCGGTTGGTACCTCTCCGGTCACCAGGTCGATGGTTCGATGACCGCCGGCAGCCAGTGTCTGGGCTTCAGCAACCGCTTCCTCCACGTTCAGCGTCCGGCGGCGAAACCGCGCGCTCTTCCGGAAGCCACAGTACAGACAGTCATTGACGCAGACGTTGGAAAGATAAAGTGGGGCAAAAACACGCACCTTGTTCGCGAAGTACTCGGCCCGGTGACTGGCAATGGTTCGGCAGTGTGTCTCCAAGGTCTCTTCGAGGGGAGTGGAGATGAAACGGTCAACTTGGTGCAAGACAGCGCCGAGCCCGGACTGGATGCGGGCATGCATTCCGCCGGGCATCTGCAGGCTATCTTGCAAGCGTCGATCCCGGATGGCCGGCGCCGCGCGAACAGTCAGGTGGGATACAGAACTCGTGATCTCCTCGATGTCCCGTTTCGATAGTGATTCGAAGTGGATCCCGGCGAATCAAGGGATCACCCTCCATTCAGAGGAAACATTCGGATAAAAACAAATTTTTCCGGATCCAATGGAACGTCACAAAAACCATCCATTTTATGACTACCCAATTTTAGCAAGGCAAGTGCCATACTGATTCTACCAAATCTTCATCCGAAGGATGCGTATACGTCGTCGTGGCGAGGTGGCTGCTTTCTCCGAGAATGAGATTGCCCTCCCTCCCTGCTTCCCCAAACGGTAACACCCTGGGAATCGGCCCGCCGTTGCCCCAAACCTGAAATGGGGCCAGAGATTGCGAAAATCCCAACCTCGAATTATATTGACTCTGGCAGGTCGGAAATGCTCATCCAGCATCAGACCAACGGGACTCGCCGCCAAGTAATTATTCGTACCCGCCGAATCGGTTCCGATTGGATCGCCTCTGCGGTCACGCTCTCCACTACTCCAGGTGAACCGGAAGGATTTCTTCGAACCGGTGCAAGTCAAACCGCGGTTCAACTGCGCTCTCCGACCGAACAGGAGGCCATCGACCGGATGACCTTCATCCTGGAAAACGTTTACGGCTGCACCCACATCGAATAGGTTTCACGTGGCTTTCAGACTGTTTCCCCGTTCCCGAAGGGAAAAAGCACCTATCCAGGCCACAATCGAGTTGAGCCGTTTTGCAACCGGTAGCCGCCGGTATGAGGCAAGACCCGTGAGATTGGCCGTACGGGGAAAGGAGGTCTTATTTGACCCCCAAGATTTCGTTGCCTATGGATGGACCCCCCGAGCCGCTAGAAAGCGGTGTCTGGAGAAGGTTGTGGCTTACCTGCGAGTGAAGGCCAAGATCCCGGAAGAATAAAAAACCGCATTCGATCAACCGCGTCTTGGCAAAGCACCCATCTAACAAGGCAGATTCCTCACCGACTCCTGAAGATCCTCATCCGACAGATGCGTTTAGGTCGTCGTCGTGGCCAAGTGGCTGTGGCGGGCGAATCGCTGGGTCAGGAGTAGGTCCCGAGTCGCCCGGTAGAGGTTGGTTACGGCGGAATGGCGCAAGGAATGGATACCGAAAAACGGATCGAAACCGGCTCTTTCCTGCCAATGTATGAAGGCGTACTGCGCCCGTCGCTTCGATAACCGTGTCCCCCGGATCGTCGCGAAGAACGGATCGCCTGGTTCAATCCCTTTTCCCCTTCTTTTCTTCCAGACCAAGTAGCGCCGGAGCTTGGCTACCAGTTTCGGTCCCAGGAAGACCTCCCCAGGGTGTCCGTTTTTAGTGATCGCCGGATCCAAGGTCACCCGCCGGCGAACCTTCTTCCCATCCGAGCTGCGATCCCCGACGGTGAGGCCCATCAGTTCCGCGAGCCCGGAGGCCCGTTCCCAGGGCCAGGGAAATCAGTATGTGGTCTTGAAAGTCCCCGAAACGCCGCCCTGAGGCTTTAAGGAGGCGTTCCTGCTCCGCCCTTGTCATCAACCGCGGGGCGAGGCGCGATCCGTACATGTTGCCCCCTCTCTGGCCGATTTCGGGCCAAGTGGAGGTTACCTCTGGGTTGCTGGCGGTCAAGGATATCTTCCTGTTTTTATGGTAGTTATGCCACTTCGCAGGGCTGGATTTTTCTTGATTTTCCAGCCCGATTAAACCCTCGTTGTGGCGGTGGAAGTCAGCCACTGCCAAGAGCATCGCGACAAAAATAAACTCGATTGTCAAAGCGTAAGGCCCTCTGGTCTTAAATAAGGGGTTCAGGACCAGTCCGTTGCCGTGCTCTGGTTAGTCCTTTTTTATTTATTTGACAATAGCAATAAATTAGTTTACAATAGCAAGTAGTTATGAGGCTCTCGGACAGCACCACCTGATTCGCATATGGGGGATTTCATGACTAACGCCGATCTTAGCCGATGCGTCGAGGCCGTACGTCGCTTCAACCGCTTCTATACCCGAAAGATTGGCGTCTTACAGGAAGGGTTTTTGAATAGCCCTTTTTCTTTAACCGAAGCGCGTGTGGTTTATGAAATCGCCCACCATGAGCAGACGACGGCGACGCATCTGAGTCAGGAGTTGGGGCTAAATGCAGGCTATCTGAGCCGTATACTGCGCGGTCTCCAGAAACGCGAGATTATTGATAAGAATGCCTCCAAAAGCGACGCTCGGCAATACCTTCTTTCGTTGACAGAAGATGGGCTGGACGCCTTCGCCAGGCTCAATGCGGCTTCTCGCAACGAGATTGAGGCCCTATTGAATGAGCTGTCGGAGGAAGAGCAGCATCGGCTAGTCGGTGCAATGCACTCGATGGAGGCCGTGCTTGGTGCCCAACCTGAGCACAAAGTGCCCTACATCCTCCGTCCCCACCGGCCCGGCGATATGGGCTGGGTTGTCCATCGCCACGGAATACTTTACAACCAGGAATACGGATGGGACGAGGCGTTTGAAGCTCTGGTTGCGGAGATTGTGGCCAAGTTCATTCAAAACTACGATGCGAAGCGAGAGCGCTGTTGGATCGCCGAGAAGGATGGAAAGAATGTGGGCTCGGTCTTCCTCGTGAAGAAGTCGGAGACGACAGCCCAGTTGCGGTTGCTGCTGGTCGAGCCGAAGGCACGTGGGCTAGGAATTGGCAAGCGCCTGGTGCACGAATGCAGCCGTTTCGCACGGCAGACGGGCTACAGCAAAATAATGCTGTGGACGAACAGCGTGCTTGATGCCGCCCGGTACATCTATGAACAAGAAAGCTACCGGTTGGTCGAAGAAGAGCCCCACCACAGCTTTGGGCATGATCTGGTGGGGCAAAATTGGGAGTTAGACTTGTAAACGGCGCATCCGGCACCTAATCCTTTTTAAATCCATGCACGATTTGTTGAATTTCGAGGAATTTGCTCAGGCTGTTGAAGCCCCTTCGACACTTCCTGCGTTGAGCTGGCATCCTCTTTTCCTCCAGCTTGCGCCGCAGGATGTTGAGCGTTTCAGCGCGTTTTGCCGCCGCCAACGGCTTACTCTGCTTGATACCATAGATCGGCAACTCGAGGAGTTGGCTACAGTTCGGTTTCCCCCGACGCGCGAGACCGAAGCGCGGGAGGCTTTTATTGCGGATCTCGTGGAAGAATTTGGAGGACGGGCTTCCTATGGCACTTGGATCTACCTGCCGTGGGAAGGGAAGGTCGTGCATCTGCTCGATCAGGACGCCTACTTCGAAATTATCACGAGCCGCAACCAGGACAAGATCACGAAGGATGAGCAGCGGTTGTTACGCACCAAGCGCATCGGCGTGATGGGGTTATCTGTCGGCGGTGAGGCCACCGTCACCGTGGCACAAGAGCACCTCTGTGGCGAGATCGTGCTAGCTGACTTCGACCTACTCGACCTATCGAACCTGAACCGGCTGAACGCGGGTTTCGACGAGCTCGGTTTGAAGAAGACAACCGTTGCTGCGCGACGCATCGTCAAAATCGATCCCTACCTGAAAATTACCGTCTTTGACGACGGCGTGACTGAAGCTAACATCGATAAGTTTCTCTGTGGCCTCCACCTGCTCCTCGAAGAGTGTGACGGCTTAGCGATGAAGCATCAGGTGCGTCGCGAGGCCAAGGAGCGTGGCTTGAACATTGTGTATGCCGGGGACGAGCGCGGCTTCCTCAGCATCGAGCCCTATGCATTCTGGCCGGAATTGCGCGTCTTCCACGGACGCGTCGGACGCCCGCACCCGCCGCGAGAGAGTTTTCCGACGCCATTGGCCTTCATGCAGGCCCTCACGGAATGGCTGGGCGGGTGGGATAACATCTCCGAACGCTCGCGACGCTCGCTCGAAAAGATCGGTGATACGTTGTGCGGCTATCCTCAGCTAGCCAGCGAAACCCGATTTGCAGCGGGAAAGATCGGGAACGTCGTACGGCGGCTCTTGCTGGGCGAGCGCCTCCCGCCGTTTCTAGGTAATCTGGATCTCAACACTCTTATTCCGTCAGTTTCGCTTTGATGTGTGGAGCTAATGGAAGTGCGCAGCTTTGACCAACCCCCAGTTTTCGTACCAAAATTTTTGAATAAGCACGAAGTGATCTTGGATTTGGACTTTTACTGGATCTTCCTAATCCTGGTCGATCATAAGATAATACCTTAGTTAGTTTTGAAATCGCTGTTTGCAGATTGTCATAAGAATCAAGACCTGATCCCAATGCCGCTTCAATAATTACTGTAGGCTGTCCATGTCCTGTCTCATTGATATGAAGCTGATAATCATTAAAGATTACCATCCTTTCTGATTCCTTGTTTTGAAAAGGAATCAATCCAAAAAGTATAAAGCCAAATATTAATTTAACCGTTACTTTCATGACTTTAATTCCTTTTCATTTTCAGACCAACCTCTTGAATTTGATGGTAAACGTTTTTTATGTCCCGCCCCTTATTCACGACCTGTGTTCGGCGAACACTGGAGGTTCCGGGGTTCTCCCCATGTTCGTATCCTCCTGACCCAAGAACGCAAGGCAAATCCGCCTTTCCGCCACAATCTGAAGCGTATAAAGCCATACAGTCCACTTGAGCCGCTCCCGTCATTGCTCCGGCTCCCGCCGCTGCGGCACCCGAACCACGACCCCGGCAACACCTGCCACCATGAGGATCGAGGCGGCCATAACGCGCGGACTGAGAGCCTCTCCCCCCGCCAGCCAGCCAAGTAAAACCGCCACGATCGGGTTCACGAACCCGTATGTGGAGACCCGAGATGGCGTGGTGACCCGAAGCAGCCAAATGAACGACCCGAACCCGATCACCGAACCGAAAACAACCAAGTACAGCAACGATAGCAGCGGCACGAGCGACACTGCGGCGGGATCGAATCGCTCGTCGCGCAACAGGCCCACCGCGACCAGCAAAACGCCCCCCGCCAGCAGGTTCATCCCCGCTGCCAGAGCGGAGCTGTCCGGATGTTTCAACCCTCTTCCGAACACCGATCCGACTGACCACGACAGAGCGGCTACCAGCAGGACGACGAAGCCGACGGGGTCGATCGGGGCGCCGCCGAGCAGATCGCGGGGATCGGCGAGCATGGCGACGCCGGCAAAACCCGCCAGCAACCCTAGAAGGATGCGGCGGTTGAGCCCGCCGCCGTCGCGGACCGCCTGCAGCAGGGTCATCCAGATCGGCAGAGTGGCTATCACCAGCGCGGCGACCCCCGAGGGGACGACCTGCTCTCCCCAGGCTAAGCCACCGTGACCGACCAGGAAAAGCAGCGCGCCCATCACCGCCGCACCGATCCAGTGGACCGGTGCCGGCCGCTCCCCGGTCGACCGCCGCCCCCAGACATACAGGATCAGACCTGCCAGCAGCGAGCGGAAGCCCATCAGCAGAAACGGCGGAAAGTCTTCAAGGGCGAAGCGGATGGCCAGGTAGGTGGAGCCCCAGATCAGGTACACGGCGGCAAAGGCCGCGAGAATGCGTCCGCGCGATGCCGTGACTTTTCCGATCGCGGCGGTTCTGCACTTCCTTGAACTGAACGTGAAATTGCCCATCATGAACCGCCATCACGATTGCCTGAACGGCGCCGATTTCGTCATCCGTAATGCCCTGGCGACGCCAAGGTAGTGTTCCATTCACGGGTAGCATGCATCCGACATGGCCGATGCAATGTGGATCATCAACGTGGTCTTTGGATCGAGGATGTTGTTGTAACGAGTTGATTTGTAGAATTCACCAAAGGCTCGATGTTGGTTTTCTGGGAGCACTGCAATTTACCTCTCGTTTCCAGCCGTAATGACTCTGAATCGAGCGGTTCCACGGTAAGGACCAAATTAGTGTTTCCTTAATTGCGGATTGAAAGGTAAATAAAATAACGACCATGGGATTCTCCATCGAACGAAGACGCCCGGCACGTTTTCCCCTTTGATCGAGTAAATGAAAGAATTTCCTCGATAATCAAAAGCTTGATGGACATCGCAATTCCAACAAATGGTTAAACCACATACATGGAAAATTAGAGAAAAAACTTAATAGTTGTTTTTAGTACTCTTGCCTATCTGAAAATTTTCTTTTTCCATTTGGAATAGGGATCATCCTTTCACTTCCTTCAAATGCGCATTAATTTTTTTGAAGATTCGAAATTAATACTGGGAGAAAACTCCTTAGTTTGAAAAAACGTGTTGTCTCTGAGTTACCGTAGTGCAGGATACAATTGGTTCCTTTGATTTTCATTCCTCATTATTTTTTTTGGTCTCTGAGAAATCCCCCCGTATGATGGTCACGGCCTGCCCGAGAATGTCCACTCGATCCTCGTGCACATGAACCTTGACCACCCCGCCTCGCTTCGATACTTGATGTCCGACAAGCTCGGTTTTGCCAAGGCGTTTTGCCCAGAACGGCCCGAGACTGCAATGCGCCGCGCCGGTCACTGGATCCTCGTCAATTCCCATCCCCGGCCCAAAGAAGCGAGAAACGAAATCGTAATGGCTCGAATCACTCGGAGCTGTCACGATGGCAACGTTGAACTCGGAATTGCGAAGCCGAGAAATGTCGGGCTGGAGATTCCGTAAAGTTTTTTCCGATTCCACTTCGATCAGGAAGGTAGAAAACTGATTTCGGTACACCCTCAGGGGTTGAGTTCCAAGAGCTTTCCCAAGACCGGCCGGTTCAGCGCACTCTTCAACTAGCAACGCTGGGAAGTCCAATCGTATCCAATCCGACTCGCGTTGGGCCAGAAGCGTTTCCTTCGGTGTTTGAAAGGTGATAAGTTCCCTCGGTGAAACTAGTTTCTCCTCCCACAGCACATGTGCGCTAGCCAGAGTGGCGTGGCCGCAAAGGGGAACTTCCACCGTTGGAGTGAACCACCGGATGGAATAATCACTCCCCTTACAGTGGAGTAGAAATGCTGTTTCCGACAAATTCATTTCCGCGGCGAGGCTTTGCATCCAATCAACTGTCGCTTCCCTTTGAAGAATGCAGACACCAGCCGGATTGCCCCGGAATGGTTCTTTCGTGAACGAATCTACTTGATAGATCCTCGTCTTCGTACTTAATAAATTTTCACTGGCTTGTGGATTGATAAACGAACAATTCAATCTCACAGGCAAGAAAATATCCATTGTCAAATTACCCGTCGGACCTTAGAGGGAAATTTTTTCAAATCCCACATACCGAGAAATGGAAACATTTTGCTGAATTGGTTTTTCCGCTTCATCAAAGAATGGGAATGCCCATCTTCTGGTGATACTCAAAGCGATCAACTTTAGATCTTTATACTCATCAATGGGTGAAATGGCATTTCTCTCGTAGTTCCAGAGCCACCAACCTGCTTCCGCTGATCCCTTTTTTTTGTTTGATCTTCCTCCTCTGGGCAATATTTTTCACGCTCAGGTGATCGGTTTTCCTTCTCTAAGAGAGCTTTCACTAAAATCTCGAAGCCCCGGATCACGGCCTTGCCTTTAGACTCGGGAATTGAGGAAAATATCTTTTTGTAGTGGTCGTCGTTAATCTGATTTATGCTGTCACAGGTACGCTTTCCTTGATCAGTGAGGGAATGACGGAACAACCGCCCATTTTTCGGATGAGGAGATCGCTGTACGAGCCCGATGGCTACCAACCCAGTAATGTTCCTGCT
>JALGZU010000472.1 GCA_025774735.1 candidate division LCP-89 bacterium
TTTACCGAATTAGTCAAGAGGCAGCGCGCTTACCTGCCGCAGGAACGCGTATCCCGGGAGGCGTTCGTGCACCAGGGAAAGTGCTGTACGGATAAATAGGACCAATTCTACGAATCGTTACATGGCTGAAGAAGAAAAAAAGGTCAAGAAGGCAAAGCGACCGAAGATTCCCCGCCAGGCGATGCCTGAGCAGACCCCGGACGTACGCCGCAAGAACTTTCAGGAAGTCCCTTTCGGATATACCCCCGAACTGGCGCAGATCGAGGCTTCCCGCTGCATCTTCTGCAAGAAGCCCAAGTGCATCGATGGTTGTCCGGTCAACATCGACATCCCCGCATTCATTCGTTTGATCAAGGATGGGGATTTCATCGGCGCAGCGCATAAACTCAAAGAAGAGAACGCATTACCGGCCATTTGTGGCCGCGTCTGTCCACAGGAAGAGCAGTGCGAGATAGTCTGCGTAACGGGCATTAAAAGCGAGCCCGTCGCCATCGGCCGTCTGGAACGGTTCGCCGCCGATTGGGAGCGGGAACACGGCGAAGTGGTCATTCCGGAGACCGCTCCTCCCACAGGAAAGAAGGTGGCCATCGTTGGCTGCGGCCCGGCCGGATTGACGGTAGCCGGCGATCTGGCAAAGCTGGGACACCAAGTGATCATCTATGAGGCGCTGCACCAACCGGGCGGCGTACTGATGTACGGCATTCCCGAATTCCGGCTCCCCAAGGCCATCGTCGAGGCCGAAGTTGACTACGTCAAGCAGCTGGGGGTCGAAATCGTCTACAATGCCGTGATCGGACGCTATTTCACCGTCGACGAGCTGTTGGAAACTCACGATTCGGTTTTCCTGGGAACGGGAGCGGGTCTGCCCTACTTCATGAATATCTCCGGTGAAAACCTCAACGGCGTCTATTCGGCCAACGAATACCTGACGCGATCGAACCTCATGCGCGCCTACCGCTTCCCGGAATACGACACTCCCATCGCCAAGTCGAAGAAGGTGGCTGTGTTGGGCGGAGGCAACGTCGCCATGGACGCGGCCCGTACAGCGTTGCGCCTGGGTGCGGAAGAGGTGACCGTGGTTTACCGCCGCAGCCGCACGGAGATGCCCGCCCGTATCGAAGAGATCCACCACGCTGAGGAGGAAGGCATAGAATTTCAATTACTGACCAATCCGATCGAAATTCTCGGCGATGAAGAGGGCTGGGTGCGGGGCATGAAATGCATCCGCATGGAACTGGGCGAGCCGGATTCGTCGGGACGCAGACGCCCAATTCCCATCGAGGGATCCGAATTCGACATCGAGGTGGATACCGTTGTCGTATCCATCGGAAATGGCGCCAATCCTCTGGTGCCTCAGACCACGCCCGGTCTCGAGACTAACAAGTGGGGCAATATCCTGGCGGATGAAAGAACGGCCCTGACCTCGAAAGAGGGCGTTTACGCCGGCGGCGACATCGTCATCGGAGCGGCGACGGTAATCCTGGCCATGGGCGCGGGGAAGATCGCGGCGGCGGCCATGCACCGCTACATGATGGGCTTCCCCGAACCCGTCGAAGAAGAGACAGAAAAAAAGTCTAACGAAAAGCAGTCCGATTAAAAACGGGGCTTTTTTACCGTTTTACCACCCCAAAACCGGCATTAAAATGGGGTTTGAGAGAAAAAAGCCTTGACTTGAAATCGGACTTTCCCTATATTTCGTTTCCATGCGAATTCAACTATCCGGACTGTCCACCGGACCGCAGACGTTCAATCACACATGTCCTGCGGAAACGTACTTTGACGATCGAGACACCTTCTCCGGTGACATCGCCATCAGGGCGATGTTGCGCAGCGAAGGAAATTCGCTGCATCTTTCGCTTGAAGTGGAGCTGTTAGCTCACTTTACCTGTGATCGATGCGGGAATCCTTTCGAGAAGGCACATTTCTGCCGGGAAGATGTCTATTACACCTTCGAAGAGGATGAGGCGGCTGGCGGGGATGAATCGGCTCACGTCATCCCGAAAGGAGCCACCGACCTGGAAATCGGCCAGGAGATCCGGGACATGGTGGTACTGGGTCTACCGTTCAAGATCCTCTGCAGCGAAGAGTGCCGTGGAGTCTGTCCGCAGTGCGGTGTGAATCTGAACCAATCAACCTGCCAGTGCCAGCGTGAGAGCGTCGACCCCCGCTGGGAAGCACTAAACAAACTGAAGCGGAAACAGCGAAAAGAAACCTGAACGTAGGGCTGTTTTCTCTACTTAATGTATACGGAGAGGCGAGTGCCGGTACCGAAGAGAAGAACATCAAAATCGAGGCGAGACAAGCGCCGGACCCACTTTAAACTCAGCGAGCCATCGCTGTCAACGTGTCCGAGCTGCGGCGAGCCCAAGCTTCCCCACCATGTGTGCCCCAATTGCGGTTTCTACCGCGATCGCAAGGTGATAACCCCAGAAGAAGCTTAAATCCATCACCCTATTCTCGGCGATTTGATCCGCTCATAGCAAGCCGATAATCCAGAAGGGAGGATGTTGCCTCGGCGACCCGGGAGATGCGAATTGCCCTTGACACCGTGGGGGGGAAATACGCTCCGGAAGCGATTGTTGAAGGCGCCGTAGAGGCTTCCAACCGCTGGGATACCTTGACCTTAATCCTGGTGGGAGCCTCCAAAGTCCTGAAACCGCTCCTGCGCCGTTGCCGTTACAACTGTGACCCTGCGAGATTTCAGTTTGTCGAAGGGCCGGAGTTGATCTCGGACGGGGAGAGTCCCGTCGAGGCATTGGAATCCAAACCCGAAGCCTCGATATCGGTGGCGCTGCAATCCCATAGTCAGGGCAATGTCGAGGCCGTCGTTTCAGCCGGCAGCACGGGCGCCCAGATTGTAGCATCGATCCAGAAATTAGGTCTTCTGGAGGGCGTTTTACGCCCCGCTATCGGGGGCTATTTTCCCACTGAAACGGACCGGACGCTGGTTCTGGACGTGGGGGCGAATGCGAGCTGCAGGCCCATCAACCTGCTGCAATTCGCAGCCATGGGCACCATCTTCCGACAGTACCGAGACGGCTTAAAGAAACCGCGCGTGGCGCTTTTATCAAACGGTGAGGAGAGTGTCAAGGGAAACGCTACCACGCGCGACGCCTATGAACTGCTGGAGATCATCCCCGCTCTGAATTTCATCGGCAATATCGAGGGGCACGACATTTACAGCGGCAAAGCCGACGTGGTGATCTGTGACGGATTCATGGGCAACGTGCTGCTGAAGTTCGCCGAATCGATCCCTCAGATGCTGAAAAAGTGTTCGGAAGATATCCAGGCGGGTGAGAAGTTAAATTCTGACCTTTTCGATCACTTGATGCGTACCTTCGATTACCAGGAATTCGGGGGAGCCCCTCTCCTGGGAGTGGACGGGATTTCGATCATCTGTCACGGTCATTCCACCCCGAAAGCGATCACCAACGCCATCGGCGAAGCGATAAATATGGTAGAGATGCGCGTGAACGAAGAAATTCGCGAGCAGTTGACCGAACTCGGTCACTGGTCGGCTATCATCAAGACGAAGGCTCTGTTCAGCCGATTCCGGCGGCGTTCCTCAGGAGAAAATTAGTGAGACCACGTTCAAAAATCATCGGCACCGGCCACAGCGTTCCCGAAAGAGTCCTGAATCAAAGAGCCTGAGGAGAATACCTCGGATTTCTGCATCGAGGCCGCCCGTGAAGCCCTGGAAGATTCCGGGATAGCAGCGATAGATCTCGATCTCATCCTGGTCGCCACAGTTTCGGGCGACATGTGCTTTCCTGCCACCGCAATTTTCGTCCAGGCTCACCTGGGCGCTTTTCATGCTGCAGCGATGGATATACAGGCGGCCTGTTCGGGTTTTATTTACGGTCTCACCGTCGCCGATGGCATGATTGCGGCCGGGAAATACAAGAATATCCTGGTGATTGGCGCTGAGATGATGACACACATGACCAACTGGGACGACCGCAACACCTGCGTCCTCTTCGGCGATGGGGCCGGAGCCACCGTAGTTACGGCGTCCGACGAGGATGCCGGCATTGTCTCCACTTACCTGGGTTCGGACGGCCGTCTGGCTCATCTCCTCTGCAGCGCCGGCGGCGGAACTGCCGCCCCCATGAATCACGAGAACGTGGATAAAGGTCACCAATTTCTGCGAATGGAGGGGCGCGAGGTGTTCCTGCATGCCGTGAAGGCGATGAGCGATTCGGCGAAGAAAGTGTTGCAGGTGGCCAACCTGAGCGGCGAGGATATCGACCTCTTCATCCCTCACCAAGCTAACATCCGCATCATCGATGCGACCGCCAAGCGCCTCGGTGTCCCCCGCGACAAGGTTTACGTGAACATCGACCGCTACGGAAATACATCGTCGGCCTCCATCCCGATCGCCTTGAACGAGGCGCGGCGGCTGGGCCGCTTGAAACCCGGGATGACCTGCCTGATGGTCGTTTTCGGGGGTGGATTCACCTGGGCCTCAGCCATCGTCAAA
>JALGZU010000071.1 GCA_025774735.1 candidate division LCP-89 bacterium
TACTATTTCGAGAAGGAAAATTATTATCAGGCCCTATCGGAATACGGCAAGCTGCTCCAGATTACCGAGAAGAAGCGCAAGCGAGCCGATATCCAGTACCAGATCGGCGAATGCCACTTCGAACTCGAGGAGTTCCAGCAGGCCGAGGAAGCCTACCTAAAAGTTCTGGATGAAAAACCGAGCCGTTTGCGCCGTTTCGAGGCAACCTTTAAGCGATCCCTGACACTACAAAAGCAAGGCGACCTGGAGGGGGCTCTGGCTATCTGCGAGAAGCTGTTGAAGAAGGATATTTACTTCAGCTACTACGACAGGGTGCACTTGGCCAAGGCGGGTATTCTGAATGAACTGGGACGAATGGACGAGGCGGTCGACCTCTATCTGCGGATCCTTGAACTGTACCCCCGGACGGAAATGTCGGCGGAAGCAAGTTACCGTCTCGGCCAGATCTATTTGCACGATCTGAATGATTTCGAAAAATCCGAAGAATATCTCGGCAAGGTCCGCACCGAAATGGCACAGAGTGAGTTCGCCGAGGAAGCACAATTACTGGTCGATGATCTTCGCTATTTGAGAACGCTAATAACCGGAATCGATTCGGTACAGGCCGATATCGATACCCTGACCTACCGGCTGACATGGATCGCTGAGAATCCGCAGGAAGTCCTTGCAGACACGACCGCATCCGATTCCCTCGAACCGGCGCCCCAGGACAGCTTGAGCCTGCCGCAGGAATCGCCCGTACCGGCCGATAGTGTATTTGCACCGGGAAAACCATTTCAGAAGGGATTACCCCCTGGTATGTCCGGGAAAAGCGGCACACAGCCACCGGAGTATACTCCACCGTCTCAACCCGGTTTTCCCAATATGCCGGGAGGACCGAACTACCAGCAGGGCATGCAATCCACTGCGCCCGCGGTTCAGCGGATTGTGGCCCTTCCCACTGATTCAGCGGCGGTTCTCGAACGGATTGACACAGACCGGCAAGCCCTGGCATCCCTGCGGTACCGTCTGGCCGAGCATCTCTGGAGTCGGTTTGAAGATACGGATTCCGCCCGGGTGATTCTCACTGACCTCGCCGTGCAATCCGATTACGACGACGTGCGTGCACGCTCGCTAATGACGCTATACCATCTTGAAACCGCCACGTCGCCCGATTCGACGGGATCAGATTCCATACCACGAGTAATCCATCAGGAGTTCCCGGAGAGCGACTTCGATCGCTGGGCTCGGTCGATTCTGGGGCTGGATCCACTGCCCGAACCGGTTGATTCAGTGGCCGATCTCTTCAACCTGGCAGAGGATTTATGGGCGGAGGAGGAAGCTCTGGATGGGGCTATCGAAACCTATCAACAGGTCTATGAACTCTGGCCGGAATCCGACCTGGCGCCGAAAGCGCTATACGCCATTGCGTGGCTTCAAGAGAATCGCCTCGACGATCCGGCCGGCGCTCTTGTCTCCTATGATTCCCTGTATGCCAGGTATCCCGGTTCAGTGTACGCTCCGATCGCTCAGAGGAAAACAGCTCCACCACCGCCGGATGAACCAGACAGCGCAGCCGTCATCGAAGACACTACCGGAATAGTCCCACTCGCGTTCCAGATTGGCTCGGCTCCGCCTGGATCCGGCCCCCCGCAGATCATCGGTGGAGAAGGAGCCATCCAGAATGTCATCGATCAGGATCGCCTCTACCCCATGGTAGCCCTCGAAGCCGAGATCCCGGGGGAGGCTATCGTCCGATTCACGGTTGATGTGAAGGGCACTCCGGGCAATTTTGAGATTATGCGCGAGGAGCCTGAAGGATTCGATTTCGGGGAAATGGCTATCCAAGCTCTGCAAAAAGTGAAGTTCCAACCCGGCTATAATAACGGCGAATATATAGAATCACCCGCCACTCAACTCGTGCGGTTTACCCCCTGATATGATCCAGGAAACAGGCGTTGTGCGCCACATTCACCGATTTCGACCCGCCCTCTTCAGCCTGACACTCGACCTCCCTGGAATTGCCCGCTCGACAGAACCCGGGCAATTTGTGCATGTAAAATTGGATCGAGTCCCGGAAGCGATTCTGCGCAGACCTTTCAGCGTCGCCGCAGTGCGAGGGAATGAGATTGACCTGATCATCAAGGCCGTAGGGACCGGGACCAAAGCGCTCGCGGAATCCGAAGTGGGGCAGCGCTATGATGTGCTGGGACCTCTGGGCAGAGGATTTACAATTAGGGATGTGAAGACCGCTTACCTCATCGGAGGAGGGATCGGCGTGGCTCCTCTGCTGGCACTCCAGGATGAATTACTGAAACGCGGTATCGCCGTGCATTTCTTTCTGGGGGGACAAACGCACCAAGAATTTCCCCTTCCAGACGATGCCCTGCCCGGTCGCAATATCGTTGCAGCCACGGACGACGGCAGTTTCGGTGAAACGGGCTTTGTAACAGCCGCCTTCGAGAATCACATCCGGGATGGCATAGGGGAGAAAGCGTGTGTCTACTCTTGCGGACCCGTACTCATGATGAAGGAAACAGACCGTATATGCGCAGAGTATAAGCTATCACATCAAGTATCACTTGAAAATCGGATGGCCTGCGGAATCGGGGTTTGCCAGGGGTGTGCTCTGAAACTGAGTGAAGACGGGGATCGCGGTGGGTTCCGTCTCGTTTGCAGCGATGGTCCCGTCTTCGACGCTCGGGACGTAGATTGGGCTTCACTGTAATTGGAGTCTCATGATCGTTGACGTCCTCATCATCGGCGCCGGCCCGGCAGGCATCACCGCCGCGATTCAATTGAAGCGGTCGGGCCTGGAGCCTTTTATTGTCGAAAAAGATTGTATTGGTGGTGCGCTTCTGAACGCCGGCTGGGTGGAGAATTACCCCGGCTTTAGCCCTGGCATTACAGGATCTGACCTCGTGAAAATCTTCGAGCAACACCTCGCGGTTCTGGAAATAGAGGTCCATCCGATAACCGTTGAAGAATTGCACCTGGAGGGAGATCAATTCAGCCTGCGGAGCTCGGAAGGGGAAATCCGTACCCGGGCGGTCGTGGTAGCCACGGGGTGTAAACCGAATCGCCTGGGGATTCCCGGTGAAGAGGAATTGGTCGGTAGATCGGTCTTTTACGAGCTGCGTGATCTTCCTGCAGAAGTGGGTCGGTTTATTTGCATCGTGGGTGGAGGTGATGCTGCATTCGATTATGCGTTGTCGCTGGCCCGGCATGACAAAGATGTTGCCGTGGTTATGCGCTCGGAAAAACCGAATTGTCTACCGCTGCTACATCAGCGCGCCAGCCAGCATCCCCGGATCCGACTGGTTACCAATTCGGAGCCGTTGGAGTTCACAGAAAATGGGGAGGAGGTCAGGATCGCCCTGCGGGGGGATGCCGAACCTGCTATGATGTGCCATACCGTCCTGGTCGCCGTGGGACGGGAACCGAACCTCGATTTTTTATCACCCGAATTAAGGCCTCCAGAACGAACTTCTCTACCCATCTACTACGCCGGCGACGTCGTCAACGGCAGTTTTCGCCAGGTGGGTATTGCGGTCGGAGACGGATTGCGTTGCGCCATGAATATTGTCAGCATGTTTTCTGAATCTGAAGCCCTATGAACGTCCTCGAAAGCTACGGTCACGAAGACCTTGCACTGCTATATGTTGCTGAAACCGGCGATGGCTCACTGGTCGAATTCGTTGAATCGACACAACCGCCTCTGCCCCGTGAAGAGAAATGGGTTCTCATCGTTTCTACACTACGGGGCTGTCCCGCCAATTGCCTGATGTGCGATGCGGGGGGGGCGTACACCGGTCCCTTGAGCGTGGCAGAGATTCTATCCCAGATCGACGCCATGGTTGATGCCCGCTTCCCCGATAGGCATATCCCAATTCCCAAATTCAAGATTCAGTTTGCGCGAATGGGTGAACCCGCTTTAAACGATGCGGTTCTCGACGTTCTGAGAGTCCTGCCCGGCCGCTACAGCGCTCCGGGGATGATGCCCTGTCTTTCGACTATTATGCCGCGGCGCCGGGAGGGTTTTTTTTCGGCGTTGGCGGAGATAAAAAATGAACTGTTTGGTCAAGGCCGCTTCCAGATGCAGTTTTCCTTGCACACCACCGATACGGATAAGCGGAATCAGTTGATCAATTTCCCCGTGCTGAGTTTTGCAGAAGCAGCCAAAATCGGCGGCTCCTTCTTCCGGACGGGAGATCGCAAAATTGCCCTGAATTTTGCCCTTGCAGAGGGTTACCCCGTCGATGCAGCGGTTCTTTCACAGTACTTCGATCCCTCTATATACCTGATAAAACTCACCCCCCTGAATCCGACAGACCGAGGGCGGCATCATGGTTTGAGGACCCGTATCGATCCATCTAGTGGTGCAGGGTCAGCCGAAGTCGTATCAGCGCTGAAGATTGCGGGATATAACGTTATCCTCAGCCTCGGCGAACCTGAGGAAGACACCATCGGATCGAATTGTGGGCAATACGTGACCCGATACAGAAGAAAGCAGGAGGCGGCTGGAGTGTGAAGATCGATCTTAGCGTAAAAATCGGAATCCTGAAGCTGAAGAATCCGGTCCTCGTCGCTTCAGGGACGTTCGGCTATGGAACCGAATACGGCGAATTTTTCGACGTTTCTCAACTCGGGGGAATCATCACCAAGACGATCACACCGAAACCGAGAGCTGGCAATCCCTCACCCCGCATCTGGGAAGTCGGGGGTGGGATGCTGAATTCAATCGGCCTGGCCAATGTTGGTGCCGAAGCGTTCATCTCGGATAAACTCCCGGCGCTGCGGGATCTCGACACGACTGTGATTGTCAACGTGGCGGGCGCCAGCATTGAAGAATACTGGGAAGTCGTGGAGAAACTCGATTCTGAAGAGGGCTTCGAGGCTTACGAGATCAACATTTCCTGTCCGAACGTCAAAGATGAAGGCATGGCTTTCGGATCAAATCCGAAGGTGACCGAACAGATCGTGCATGGCATCCGCGAACGCACGAAGAGACCGATCATACCGAAATTGACGCCAAATGTTACCTATCTGCCCGAAATTGCTCATGCCTGTGAAGACGCAGGTGCTGATGCCATCTCACTGATCAACACAATTGTGGGGATGTCGGTGGACATTGTGAGCCGGAAGCCTCGCTTGGCCACTGTCACAGGTGGTTATTCCGGTCCACCCATCAAACCCGTTGCCCTGGCCAAGGTTTTTGAAGCGCATAATACGGTTTCCATTCCCATCATCGGAATCGGCGGGATAACGAATGTGACAGACGTCATCGAATTCATGATAACGGGAGCTTGTGCCGTTCAGGTGGGAACTGCTAACTTTGTAAATCCACTGACTTCGCTTGAAATTATCGATAGTCTGAATACGTATTGTCATGATAATGGAATCACCAGGCTCCAGGATCTGATGGGTACGCTGCGACTCGAATAGAACATGCATAAACTACCTCGCATTACACTACTATTCCTGGTAGGATTCCTGTTAGGCTGCTCATCCATGCCCCGGTATCGGAGTGGACCCCCGCCGGTGAAACCCGGCGGAAGATACGTGGAAACCGGCATCGCATCCTATTACGCCGAAAAGTTCCATGGCCGGCCCACCGCTTCAGGGGAGATTTTCGATATGTACGCCATCTCCGCCGCACATAAAACCCTGCCTTTCGGCACGGTTGTCAAGGTAAAAAACCTGGACAACGGCAAAGCTATGAACGTTCGGATCAACGACCGCGGTCCATTTATTCGAGGCCGAATCATCGACCTCTCATATGGGGCAGCCAAGGTCGTCGGGCTTATCATCCCAGGCACCGCACGGGTTCGCATCGAGGTGATATCCTGGGGGGATCAGGATTGACAAGTAGATTTGATTATCGCTGGCGACCGGCCCGGCAAAAACACTGAACTCGCTCAGGTAACCTCCAAATCGAATCATGGCAAACGTTAATCATATCGGCCGCTTCACAACCCGGTGGCTCTCCTACACTGCGCGCCTCATCGTCCTGGTGTGGGCGATCAGTTGGCTTGTAACCTCCTTCAAGTCCGTGGCGGCCGTTGGATTCAACCTCACAGGAATCTCGGTGGCAGCGTTGTATTCGATTTTCTTCCTTGGATCTACCTTTCTCGCCTGGCGGTGGGAAGGATTCGGAGGGCTGGTCCTGATCGCGGAAGGATTGCTTATTGCCATTTTTTATCCTCTGCTGGTGGTAGGACGGGTATCCCTGAAGTTCGTTATATACCTGGAATTGACCATGGCTGTACCAGCGATCGTCGCCGGCATCTTATTCTGTATCAGTTGGTGGGAGAAGAAGAGATTTGAATCCGAAAGATGCGAATGAAGTAATCTATAAAATAAACGACCCTTTTGACTTGATATTTCAAGATTCTGATAAGAAATTATATCAGGTGATTCTGGACCGCTGCAGCAGTAGTCCAATTTTTGCACTGCGGCGTGAGTTTTTGCTAACATAACGAAAGGCACAAACATGGCACAAGCGAAGGAAGGCGACAAGGTTGATGTTCATTACACCGGTAAACTCGATGATGGCACTGTATTCGATTCGTCCGAAGGCAAGGATCCTCTGCAGTTCACACTCGGAGAGAAGCAGGTTATCCCGGGATTCGAGGAAGCCGTTACGGGGATGAATCCGGGCGATACCAAGACGGTCAAAATCCCACCGGAAGAGGCATACGGTGAGCATCGAGAGGAGATGGTTCTGACGATTACCCGGGAGCGCTTGCCGGAAAACCTGGAGCTTTTCGTCGGTCAGCAGTTGAAAGTACCCCAGGACGATGGAGAAGCATTTGTGGTCAGGATCACCGAATTGGGCGATGAGGAAGTCACGCTGGATGCCAATCACCCCCTGGCGGGTCAAGAATTAACATTCGAACTCAAACTGCTTAAGATCGCTTAGCCGTCTTATCTTCACGCTCTTCGATGGGTTTTTCTGTGCCTTAACAGTTCCGGTGAACACGGAGAGTCATTCACGCAAGCGCCCCATTGAATCGTACAAACTGGATATGTGGAATGCACGCTCAGAAGCCCTTGATCTCACGCCTGGGGGTTGCAGCCTGGGGCATCCCCATGATTATTCTCGTCACTTTGCTCGGAGGCTGGGTGTTCGCCCTCTTCTTCGCTTTTGCCGCGGCGATCGCTCTGTACGAGTTCTATGCCCTGGCCGAAACCCGGCACTTGAATCCGCAGACATTCCCGGCGGTGCTGCTGGCCTTCCTGGCCGTCTTCTCCGCGAACTACATGCCCGCCGGGTACTGGCTGGGCCTTATGTTGACACTGGCGGTTCTCCTGGCGTTCATTGAGATTCGTTTCGGCGAACGGCAGGGTTTGAGGGATCTGCCCGTGACCCTATTCGGCTGGGCTTATATTCCGCTGCTGTTGGGGACCCTGGTCTATCTTCGCGCTGCAGTCTGGGACGATTCTCAGACCACCGCCGTTTATACCCTCTTCCTCTTCTCGGCGATCTGGATTTGTGATACCGCGGCCTATGCCGGCGGTAAAGCCATGGGAAAACACCGCATGGCGCCCTTCGTGAGCCCTAAGAAGACCTGGGAAGGGGCTTTTTTCGGTCTCTTAGGTTCAGTATTGTGGGCGATCTTGTGGTGGCCTCTGTTGGCTGTGAAGACCAACCTCTATGATCTGATCTTTGTTGCAGTCATCGTAGGCGTGATCGGTCAAATGGGCGATCTGGTGGAATCGTATTTTAAGCGTTCATCCAATGTGAAGGATTCGGGGACTCTCCTTGCAGAACACGGCGGCGTCCTGGATCGTTTCGACAGCCTGATCATGACGGCTCCATTCATCTTCATCTATCAACTCGCCCACTTCCGCATCACTCTCTTCTGAAGGAATACTCCGCCGTGACCACGCCGCCGGATCACCGTTCGGTCGTCACCCTGTTCGATCAGATTGCGCCTGTTTACGATTCCCTGAATCATGTCATCTCCTGGGGACGAGATCGGCGATGGCGTCAGGACCTGGCTCGACGTCTAAGTCTGACTCCGGGACAGCGTATCCTGGATATTTCTGCAGGTACTGGCGACATGGAGCCGGCCTTGAAGAAATCCTGTGCGGAAATCGACGTCATCGGCCTGGATCCTTCGCGACGAATGATGGAGCTGTACCGGGTGAAAGTTACCCGCGCCAAGACGACCCAGGGCATCGCTGAATTCCTTCCCTTAAAAGATAAATCCGTGCATCATGCCGTCAGCAGTTTCGGGTTGCGCAACTTTCGGGATCGTCGCACGGCCTACCGAGAGATCCAGCGGGTCCTGAAATCCGGGGGACACTGGGGTTTCCTGGAAATGTCCACGCCTACGGGCATGATCTTTCCACACATATACGGGCTCTATTTCAAGAGCATCGTTCCCCTGATAGGTAAAGTCTTCTCTCCCGGACAGGGAGCATACGAATATCTGCGCGACAGTGTCTATGCCTTTCCGGGATTGGATGCCCTGGAAGCCGAGCACATTTCTGCCGGATTCAGGTTGGTTTACAGCAGACTGATCCTGCAGGGAGCTGTCATTCTGGCAATTTTCAAAAAACAGTGAGTCATTCAGGCGGTGAGAACTGTTCCGGCAGTAAAAATCGCGCTGATTCTTGGGGCTGGCATCCTTCTCGGAGACCGTTTTTGGGGCACGGCTCCCTTGTTGCTCCTCGGAATCTCAGTCGCTGTTTTTATTTTGGCGGTAATCGGTCTTAAACAGCGCGCCGGTAGTTCTCTGGTACTTCTCGCTGTCTTTCTGCTGGGGATTTTGCTGATTCAATCCGATCGTCTGAAGTATGAAACAGCTGAATTTTCTTACGATGAACCGCTGCTGTTCGGGGGCACGGTGGGGCAGGAGATTTACCGGGACGATGACCGCCAGGTCAGCCTGTTTCACTCCGGTTGGATTTCAGGATTGGCTTCCGCACCGCTCCCCTTCAGGAGCGGTCTCCGGTTGATCGTAAAAACCGATGGACGCGCTCACGTGCATACGGGTACTAGACTGCTCTTGTATGGGGAGATCAGGGAATATCCTGCCCGGCGGAATCCCGGGGGGAGGGATCTGCGGCGAGAGTTCGGCAGAGACGGAGTTATTGGGTGGATCGAGCCGATCGAGATCGCCGTCCTGGATTCGTCGGGTTTTCGCCCGGTTAACCGTCTACGTGAGAGTATAACCGGGGGGATTGCCGATCTTTTTGCTCCGCGTCAAGCGGGATTGTTGACGGGGATGTTGTTGGGCGATAAGAGCGCGCTGCCTGCTGATGTGAAAGACGACTTCCGCCGGAGCGGTCTTTATCATCTCTTGGCAGTCAGCGGTCTCCACGTGGGATTTCTGTTCGCGCTGTTCACGCTAATCATCAGCCCCCTTTCCCTATCTCTGCGGGCACGGCGGCTGGTCTTGTTCATCGTTTTATGGGGCTACGTGTTGGTGACGGGTGCCAATCCGCCCACCCTCCGTGCAGCCTTGATGATTTCCCTGCTCCTGATGAGTTTTGCTCTCCAGCGCGTGCCCCGGCCCTGGAATCTCTGGGGCAGCGCGGCTCTGCTCATCTTGCTCTTTGCACCGAACCACCTTTTCAAAGCGGGATTTCAACTCTCTTTTGTCGCGATGGCCGGGGTACTCCTGGCAATGGAAATCCGCGAACGCATCATCACCTGGACGCCTGACCTCCAGGCAGAAAACTTGGGGCTGCGACGGGTATTGAGTACTCGCATTTTTGTGCCCATCCTGGTCAGTATCTGCGCCGTCATATTCACGGCGCCGGTTCTTACCTGGCATTTCGGAGGATTCGCACCCGTCTCCGTCATATTAAATCTCGTCGCGATCCCTCTGGCCGGGATCATCTTTGGTCTTGCCTGGATCACCATCCTGATAAAAATATTATTCGGATTCTCACTGACCTTTCTGGTAAGCACACTCGAATTATGTTTGAGAGGCCTGGAGAAGCTCGCACATTTCGGATCTTATGTGCCCGGCAATGCCTGCGCCGACTACGGCGGATTCTTATCCGCCCTGATTCTGCTGGGGATTTTGCTCGGGATTATTTTCTCAAAGAGCTGGAAGCGTCGTGCCATGTGTGTGGTGGGTGGATTGACCCTCCTTCTCCTGCTTCCCCTGGCCCAATCCAACCGGCATTTGAGGATCGAATTTCTAGATGTTGGACAAGGAGATGCAACCCTGTTGCGCTCTCCCGGCGGGCAAAACTTCTTGATAGATTGCGGGAGCGCCGAAGCCGCACGGTTCGAATTGATCCCCTCGATTCGACGGCGCGGCATCGACCGCATCCATAATCTACTTATCTCCCATTTCGACGTCGATCATGCCGGTGGCGCACTCGAATTATTAGAAACCATGAGAGTCGATCGTATCCTCGTTGGGATGAAGTTACCAGAGGCGGAAATGGGTAAAGAG
>JALGZU010000072.1 GCA_025774735.1 candidate division LCP-89 bacterium
TTCATCGGTCCGCCGCCGCAGGCGATCCGGGACATGGGTTTGAAGACGCGCGCCCGTGAGATCATGAAAAAGGCGGGCGTTCCCGTCACGCCGGGCACGGAATCGGCCGTAAAGCCCGGCAAGAAAGCCGAAGAGACCGCCCGCAAAATAGGCTACCCGGTTCTCATCAAGGCTGCGTCTGGCGGCGGCGGCAAGGGTATGCGCGTGGTGACGAATCCGAAGGAACTCAAGAGATCCATGGAAGCGGCCAGCCGCGAAGCCGCCTCCGCTTTCGGCGATCCCCGGATCTACATCGAAAAGTACCTGGAAGGCCCGCGCCACATCGAAGTGCAGGTTCTGGCGGATCACCACGGTGACGTGGTCTATCTGAACGAGCGGGAATGTTCCATCCAGCGGCGCCACCAGAAGGTCATTGAAGAAGCGCCCTCGCCGGTCGTCGCGCCGGAGTTGCGCCAGCAGATCGGTGAGGCCGCCGTTGCGGCGGCGAAAGCCTGCGGCTACCAGAATGCCGGTACCGTGGAATTCCTATTCGACCGGCACAAGAACTTCTACTTTCTCGAAATGAATACCCGGCTCCAGGTGGAACATCCGGTGACCGAAATGACCACCGGCATTGACCTGGTCAAGCAGCAGTTCCGCATCGCTGCGGGGGAAAGGCTGGGCTTCGATCAGGATGACGTCGGACTGAACGGCCATGCCATCGAATGCCGGATCTACGCCGAAGATCCGTTGAACAATTTCTTCCCTTCTACAGGAACGATCAAATACCTTCATCCGCCCGCCGGACCGGGAATCCGTGACGATTCCGGCATTTTTGAGGGCGGCGAAATCAGCGTTTACTACGATCCCTTGATCTCTAAGCTGGTCGCCTGGGGAAACGACCGGCAGGAAGCCATCGACCGTATAAAGAGAGCCCTGCAGGAATACCACATCACCGGCGTGCGGTCCAACATCCACTTCTGCTTGTCTGTTCTGAACTCTCCTGCATTCATCGAGGGTAAGTACGACACCCACTATATCGAAGAACATTTCAACTTTGAAGAGATGGCGGAGGGACCGAAAGATTTGAAACTGGTGGCTGCTGCTGCGGCGGTCATGGCGCACCACACATCGCAGAAGAAGCGGGTGCGCAGTAGGGAGGATCATACATTCGCTACTTCCCCTTGGTTGGTCAACGGGCGGAAGTCATCCCTGCGTTGACAGGTGGAGAAATTTACGGTAGAACGCATGAAGTATTTTGCCGAAATAGACGGACAGACTTTCCAGATCGATCTTGGTGATGACGGGCGCATCTCCGTCAACGGTAAGAAGGTTCCCTTCGATGTTCAGCAGGGGAGCAAGCCGGAGCATTTTTCGCTCTTGATGGACGGGCATTCGCACCAGGTGTGGATTGAAAACAACCAGGTGAACCACGGCGGCGGACCCCGCGAGTTCCGGGTGCACCTCGAAGGATACGAGTTCGACGTCGCCGTCGACGATGAACGATCGAAGAAACTGCGCGAGTTTAATTCAGCCGACTCCGGTGGTCAATCCGAAGGGCACGTAATCGCACCCATGCCCGGATTGGTGGTTAAATTGCTGGTACAACCCGGTCAGATGGTGAAGAAGGGGGACGGAGTCATTATCGTCGAAGCGATGAAGATGGAGAACGAAATCCGGGCGCCCTTTGCGGGGGAAGTAAAGGAGATTACGGTCACTGAACGGCAGGCGGTCGACAAAGGTGATACCCTGATCATCGTAGGATGATGAGGTCACTTTCAAAGTAAATAGAGATGTCTAAAGATCCATCCAAACTTTCCATCGATAAAGCCCGAAAAGGCTGGGAGAACGGGACGCTTAAACGTGTTCTCGAACGGTCCGCAGAACGTTTGGCCGATTTCAAGACTGATAGCGACATCCCGGTCCAGCGCCTCTATCTGCCCGATCCTGGAGCTGTGGATGAATATCCGGCCAAACTCGGCTTTCCTGGAGACTATCCCTATACCCGCGGCGTTTATCCCTCCATGTACCGGGGACGCTTCTGGACCATGCGCCAGTATGCCGGTTTCGGATCCGCCGAGGAATCGAACCGGCGCTATCATTATCTGTTGGATCAGGGCCAGACCGGACTCTCGGTCGCCTTCGATCTGCCCACTCAGATAGGCTACGACAGCGATCATTCCCTGGCGGAAGGAGAGGTCGGCAAGGTCGGCGTGGCGATCTGTTCGCTGGCGGACATGGAGGTATTGTTTAAGGGCATCGATCTGGCCAAAGTTTCCAGCTCGATGACCATCAATGCCACAGCTGCTATCCTCCTGGCACTCTATGTCGCCATCGCCAAAAAGCAGGGGGCGGATCTGGAGAAACTGTCCGGTACGGTCCAGAATGACATTCTGAAAGAATATATCGCCCGGGGCACCTACATTTATCCTCCTCGTCCTTCCATGAGGCTGATCACGGATGTCTTCGCCTGGTGCAAAGAGAATTTGCCTGCCTGGAATACCATCTCCATTTCTGGCTATCACATCAGGGAAGCCGGATCGACGGCGGTGCAGGAGGTCGCCTTCACGCTATCCAACGGCATCGCCTACGTTCAGGCGGCCATCGATGCGGGCCTGAGCGTCGATAAATTCGCCCCGCGCCTGGCCTTTTTCTTCAATGCTCATAATAATCTGCTGGAAGAGGTCGCCAAGTTTCGGGCGGCGCGCCGCATCTGGGCCGGGATTATGAAGGAACGGTTCAAGGCAAAAGATCCCCGTTCAATGATGCTGCGCTTTCACACCCAGACCGCCGGTTCGACCCTGACCGCGCAGCAGCCGGACAACAATGTTGTCCGGGTTACTCTTCAGGCGCTCGCTGCGGTGTTGGGTGGGACGCAGTCCCTGCACACCAACTCGAGAGATGAAGCTCTGGGATTGCCCACCGAAGCATCCGCTCGCATCGCCCTGAGGACCCAGCAGATCATCGCCAACGAATCGGGCGTCGTAGATTCGGTGGATCCTCTGGCCGGGTCATATTACATAGAATATTTAACAGATAGCATCGAGAATAGAGTCCAAGAATTAATCGCCAGAATCGACCGGATGGGAGGCTCTGTACAGGCGATTGAGCAGGGATTTTTCCAGGGAGAAATCGCCGCCAGCGCCTATAATGCCCAGAAAGCCATCGAAAGCGATGAAAAGGTCGTGGTGGGGGTCAATGTGTTCGAAACCGAGAATGAAGAACTCCCGGAGATTCTGCGCGTCGATCCGGCTGTGGCTGAAGCACAATGCGACCGCTTAAACCGGGTCAAAGCGGACCGGGATGCAACCGCTGTTAAGAATGTCCTGGGACGTTTGAAGGCTGCTGCCGAGGGGAGTGACAATCTAATGCCGGTTATCCTGGAAGCGGTCGAGTGCTACGCCACTCTGGGTGAGATCAGCGGCGCTTTCAGAGAGGTTTGGGGAGAATATCGAGCGGAGTATTAGCTAAATGTCCGACGTCACTTTCGGCAGGCGAATCTACTACCTCGAATCGGTTACATCCACGCAGGACTTCTTGAAAGAACGATTTGAACAGGGCGCTGCCGAAGGAACTGTTGTAATTTCCCTGGAACAGACGGCAGGTCGGGGGAGAATTGGCCATTCATGGTATTCACCTGCTGGTAAAGGGCTCTGGATGTCGGTTCTGCTCGAACCGGAGGGGCCGTTGGAAGACTGGACCTGGGTGCCTCTCTGGGCCGGGGTTGTGATGAGGCGGGCAATTAGCGGCCTGTTCGGTGCCAGTTCAGAGTTAGACGCGAAGGACATCCTGTTGAAATGGCCCAACGACATCATCTTTAGGGAACGTAAACTGGGAGGCATCCTGGCCGAAACCGTCCGGAATTCCAGGGAGAACCAGGCGGTGATACTGGGAATCGGCATTAACCTGCTGCAGCGGGAGGAGGAGTTTCCTGCGCACCTTCAGGAGAAGTCATGTTCGGTCCTGAGTGCCTGCGGGGAAACCCATTCGCCGGATGACCTCTTGGCTACCGTACTCCAGAGCCTTCAGGATTCTCACCCTCTTCTGAAACCGGTGAACAAGGCGGTGATCGAAGAGTTGTGGCTGGAAGCTGCCTGGGAGCATGGGGCGAAGCTGAGCGTACAGAGCGGGGATCAAAGGTATAAGGGAGTCTTCACCGGCTTGGGTCCTCACGGTGAAATGTGTTTGCAGCCTGAGGGGAAAGCCCCGGTTTTTCTCTCCAGCGCAGATGCCATACAGCGGATAGAAGTGCTATGAATAAAGATCACAATACACCGGGCTTGTTGCTGGCCGTTGACGTCGGGAACACCAATGTCGTCCTGGGATTGTTCGAAAAGGATTTTCTGGCTCACAACTGGCGTCTGGCCACCTCGGTGTCCCGCACGCCGGATGAAGCCTGGATCATGCTGGATTCCCTCTGTAAGGCGGAAGGGCTCGATACGAACCGCATCACCGGATTGGCGATCTCTTCGGTGGTGCCCGATCTGACGTCGATTTTCGCCGAGATGGCGGTGCAGCGCTTCGGAGCCAGACTCTACGAAGTCCGGGCCGATACCGCTCCCTCGTTGAACATTGAGTACAAGCATCCCACGGCCGTCGGCGCCGACCGGATCTGCAATGCAGTAGCGGGATTCGAGAAACATGGCGGTCCCTTGATCGTCGTCGATTTCGGTACGGCGACGACCTTCGACGTCATCAGCCGTCAGGGCGATTATTTGGGGGGAATCATAACACCTGGCATAGAGCTTGCTCACAAAATTCTTTATCAGAGTGCGGCGCGCCTGCCCAAAGTCCCGCTGGTGTTTCCCGAACAGGTTATCGCCAGATCGACCGAAACATCCATCCAAGCTGGCCTGCTCTATGGCGCCGTAGACAAGATGGAAGGTCTCTGCCGCCGGATTTGGGATGAATTAGGTGACCGGGGCAGAGTAATCTCCACGGGAGGATTGTCGGCGTTGATTGCTACACATTCCGAGGTTATCGACGCCGTTGAGCCCTATCTGGTATTAGAAGGGTTGCGGATCTTATTCGAGCGACACGCTACATGATGATTGCCTTTCGCTACATCCAGAGTGTCCTTATAGCGGTCAGTCTGATGGCTCTCTTTACCGGTTGTGCAAGATCCCTTCGGAGAGGGACTGAAGTGGGCCGGGAGCAGGTAATATTGGATGTAGTCTATCCCCGGCTTGAGGAGGGCGATACGGTCTTCGTCGCTCCACGGGTCGATTCCACTTTCGCGCTCGGATCGGTTTTTCCGGCGACAGTAGCGGTGACAGTCAATGACGTACCAGCGCAGGTCTGGGATAATGGAGCCTTTCTGGCCTATTTCCCGCTGGATACGCTGACACAAATATACCGTGTTCAGGCCGTCGCGCCGGGTGGCGAATTAAGCCGTTTTGAGCTGCCTTTTTTATTCCCCGATCAACTGGTCAGTACGGATCAAATTATTGCGAATGATACTATTAATTCAATGTTGCCCGCTCGTATAACATTAACTTCTAAAAATGCGGTCCTGCGTACTGATCCAAACAAGGCTTGGTGGCTCTTTCCCGTTGAGGGCTGCACGGCACTGGCGGATTCGTTCGTCTACCCGTATTTCCGTATTCCGTTAGCCAGCGGGTTACACGCCTGGGTTGAAGACAGGTTTGTGGAAATGGATAGCGCGTGGAGTGGGACACCTCATTCGCCCCTGGAGTGGATCTCGGTATCATCGGAGGATACCTGGACGAGAATCCGTCTTCCCTTGAAGCAGCGGCACCTCTTCCGCCTCGAAGAGAGACCCGGCGCGGGCGCTCTGCGGCTCGATCTTTATGGCGTCAGCGCTTACATCGATCAGATCAAGTATAATGCTTCTGATCCCGTGGTTGGCCACATCCGATGGAATCAGCTCGAAGACGAGCTGCTGCGCCTGGATGTTTTATTGAAAACTCCCCGCCTGTGGGGCTATGGAGTATCCTACGAAGGCGACACGCTGGTAATCAGTATCAGGAAGCCGCCTGACATCAAAGGCAAAGCATTGAAGGGCCGGATAATCGTGCTGGATGCGGGCCACGGGGGCGAAAGCGACGGGGCGATCGGTCCTACCCGGCTGCTGGAAAAAGAGGTGAATTTGAAGCTGGCGGAATCGCTGCGCCGGCTCCTCGAGAAGGAAGGTGCCCGGGTTTACCTCACCCGGACTGCCGATACGGCTGTCGGGATCTATGATCGCATCGATTACGCCATCGAGCGTAAAGCCGAACTTTTGATTTCCTTGCATAACAATGCCCTGCCGGACGGGAAGAATCCCTTTCAGGTGCGCGGCAGCGCGGTGTATTACTATCATCCTCAGAGCCGGGACCTGGCCTGGCATCTTCACGAAGAACTAATAGATGTTACGGGCCTTGCAGACCATGGTCTCTATTATAAGAATTTGGCGCTGGCGCGGCCCACCGAGATGCTGGCGGTGCTCATTGAGTCTGCCTTCATCATTCATCCGGAAGAAGAGATGATGTTGCGCGATGACCGTTTTATCAAACGCATTGCCGGCGGACTCACGGCCGGTATTAAGGAGTTCCTGCGCCAGTCCAGAAAAAAGGATACCAAAAAGACAAAAACATATCATACCTGGCCATCATCACAGCCAAACAGATTGAGATGGCCTCCTTCTAACCCAACAGTGGAACATGGGCAAATTCATCTATATGTCCCGTGAAGGGATAGACAAAATCAAGCGCGAGTTAAAGCAGCTACTCGAAATCGAACAGCCACGGCTCTCAAAAAAACTCGCCGCTGCCCGAGAATACGGCGATCTCGCGGAAAATGCCGAGTACGACGCTGCCCGCGAGGAGATGGAACACACTCAACGCCGCATTAACCGGCTGCAGGAAACCCTCTCCCGAGCGCAGATCTTCGATCCCAAGGGTATCGCTGCAGATGAAGTGACCTTGCTTGCGACCGTGAAACTCAAGGACATTAAGACCGGCAAGGATGTTACATATACCCTGGTCTCGGCTGAAGAGGTGGACGTAGAGAACATGAAGATCTCCATCGAATCGCCGGTCGGACGCGCCCTGGTCGGGAAAAAGAAGGGCGATAGTGTCACCATCGAAGTGCCGAGGGGAATCCTCGAATATAAGATTATCTCAGTGAGTCGAACATAGGAGTATCACCATGGCCGAAACGGAAGAAACCTCCGAGTCTGAACCCTCTCCAGTTCGCAAGATTCATCGATCCCAGCGGCAGAGAGTCATCGCCGGAGTCTGCGGTGGAGTGGCGGAATATTTTATGATCGACGTCGTCGTGGTACGCTTGCTCTGGGTGCTGTTCACGCTCGTCGGGGGTAGTGGCATTCTGGCTTATATCATCTGCTGGATCGTCATCCCGGATGCCCAACCCGGACAGGAGATGCCTGCCGCCGCTGTGGGAACGGGCCCTCTTTTTGTGGGCATATTCCTGGTCATTATCGGGGCAGCGCTGCTCTTTACTTGGTCAGGAGTCTGCGGAGTTGCAGTACCATTTTGTTGGCCATCATTCGCTTTTCCCGGGGTGATCGTGGTGCTGGCTCTGGGGCTCATAATCGGCTGGCTTCTGTCGCGCTCCAGGGTGAATCCCACGCCGCCACAAGCGCAGGGTGATCCGGAGCAACCGCCTCCGACTTCATCAGCCGCCCGTCTCTACCGTTCCAGAAATTTCAAGGTTATCTCCGGTATCTGCGGAGGTTTGGGGCTTCATTTCAATATCGACCCCACGATTATTCGCATCCTCTGGGTGCTCTTTGCCATAACTTCACTGGGGATAGCCGTGTTGCTCTACCTGATCCTGATCTTCGTGATACCGGAAGAGCCCTGAGAGGAGATCGCCATGTTGCATAACGGACGCACAACCTTCGGTTGGATTCTGTTGATTGTGGGCGGAATCCTGCTCTTTCACTACTGGGACATCCTGGAACTGGATTGGATGACTTTCCTGATGGCGTTGGGCGTTGGTCTTTTCATCGCGGGAGTACTTCAGCGGGACCACAGTGCGGTTTTTCCGGGAACGTTTATCTTCCTCATAGGTCTCCTGTTCTATCTGAAAGACCGGTACATCCTCGAAGCTCCTTGGTGGGATATCTGGCCCCTCATCATCCTCTTCCTGGGCATCTCATTCGTGATGCTCTACGTCTTTAATCCCAGCCGCCGTGATACTCTATGGCCTGGATTGATTCTGATAGCCGTCTCCTTCTTCCTGCTCTTCGTTCCCTGGTGTTGGTACGATCTCTTTTACTGGATCGGCAGGCTCTGGCCTGTTCTGCTGATACTGGCGGGATTGTTTATCATTTTGGAAACGCGCAAGCGCCGTAAAGTTGAATAATATAGTCGCGCGAACTTAAACACCCGATCAACAAATCTCGAGACAAACCTAGAGTGACCCTCAAGCGAGATAAAGTCATCCTGGTTGTGATGGACGGTCTGGGCCTCTCCCGGATCGACAACGACAACTCCAACGCCCTGAAACTTGCGGTTAGTCCGCACCTCGACCAGATTTTCGCTTCCCATCCCATGTCGGTTCTACAAGCTTCCGGCCGCAGCGTCGGACTTCCTGAGGGCCAGATGGGTAACTCGGAAGTCGGCCATCAGAATCTCGGAGCCGGCCGGGTGGTCTACCAGGATATCACCCGCATCGATCTGGCGGTCGAAAATGGGGAATTTGGCGATAACCCTGCCCTGCGCGATGCCTGCAAATACGCCGTCGAGAGCGGCGTCACCCTGCATCTCATTGGTTTAGTCAGCGATGGAGGTGTTCACTCTTCTCTGCACCATCTGGAAGCGCTGATCGACGCTGCCAAAGCGAACGGGGTTGAACGGCTTGCGATCCACGCTTTGATGGATGGTCGGGATACGCCTCCGCACAGTGGGATCGACCACATCCGTCACATCGAAGAGTATTGCCGGGAAACGGATATCGGTGGAATCACTAGCGTGATAGGCCGGTATTACGCCATGGATCGCGACAACCGCTGGGAACGGGTCGAACGGGCTTATGCTGCCTTGGTAGAAGGGCAGGGACACCTGTTCGACGATCCCGTGTCGGCCATACAGGCCAGCTACGATCGGGACGTCACGGACGAATTCGTCGAGCCCTCTATCATTCGGAATGCCGGCGAGATCGCGCCGCGCATCCAGGATGGCGATGCGGTCATCTTCTTCAATTTTCGCGCTGATCGAGCCCGGGAGATAACCCGCGCCCTCACCGAACCGGGATTCAAGGAATTCTCCGCTGAACCACTGCGGTTGCATTATACCACCATGACACAGTACCATCAGGATTTCTCTTTCCCGGTCTTGTTTCCTCCCCATTCCCTGAGTAAAATCCTGGGGGAAATTGTTTCGGAAGCGGAGCTGAAGCAACTGCGCATCGCCGAAACGGAGAAATATGCCCATGTCACCTTCTTCTTCAACGGCGGCGAGGAACAGGTTTTCCCGGGCGAAGACCGCATTCTGGTGCCCTCGCCCCGGGTAGCGACCTACGATCTCCAGCCCGAAATGAGCCAGCCGGAGGTTACCCGGCGCGCCGTTGAAGCCATCGCCAGCGAAAAATACAACCTGATCGTCCTCAATTTTGCCAATCCTGATATGGTCGGGCATACAGGCATCCTCGAAGCCGCTGTGAAGGCTGTAGAAGCGGTCGATGACGGCGTCTGGCAGGTAATGCGGGCGGCGTTTGCACATAAATATGCCATGATCCTGACCTCTGACCACGGTAACTGTGAGATGATGGTGGATCCTCGGGATGGAGGCCCGCATACAGCGCATACAACCAATCTGGTCCCCTGTTTCGTCATGGACAAGCGCCACAAGGTCAGCCTTCTCCCGGAAGGAAAACTATGCGACGTGGCTCCCACCATTCTGGACATCTTTGGTATGGAAAAACCGGCTGAAATGAGTGGCAATTCCCTCATCGCTGGTGGGGGGTGAAACCTTTGAAGGCTTTGGTTCTAAGCCGTCTTGATGCCCCGACCGGAGAACAGCATGGTCATCAACTGCAATTAACAGACGTCCCCGATCCTGTGCCCGGACCGGGTGAAGCTCTGATCAAGGTGCGCATGGCGGGGATCTGTCGCACGGATCAGGAGCTGGTCAAGGGCTATATGAATTTTGAGGGCATTCCCGGTCACGAATTCGTCGGCGAAGTTCTCGAAGTTGATAACTCTGTACAAGGTGGGGGCGAGGAACTGCCCGGCAAGCGCGTCGTCGGAGAGATAAACTGCGGTTGCGGGGACTGCCCCTGGTGTAACGCCGGACTCCAGAATCATTGTCCGGACCGCACCGTTTTGGGCATATCTGGCCGTCCCGGCGCTTTCGCTGAATATTTAATCCTGCCCGCGGGCAACCTTCACCCTGTACCGGACGACGTGAACGACCGGAGTGCGGTCTTCACCGAACCGTTGGCGGTGATTGCTAGGGCGTTCCAGATCTACGGATGTGAACCGGTCTGTGTCGGCGGAGATGAAAGCAAACTCGAGATTCTGCGAAGTTGGGGACTTGAGGCGGTGCATCACCGGAATTACGTTTCTTCGCCGTCCGAGATCGTCGTCGAAGCCTCCGGGTCAGCGGAGGGATTTGCCACCGCCCTGGCTTCCCTGAAACCGCGCGGAACCCTGGTTCTGAAAAGCACTTATCACGGATCGCTCACCCTCGACGCAGCTCCGCTGGTTGTGGACGAGATCACGGTGGTGGGTTCGCGCTGCGGGCCGTTTCCACCGGCGCTGGAGCTATTAAAAGAAAACAAGATTGCGGTTCAGCAACTGATAACCGAAATCTACTCATTCCAGCAGATCGAAGACGCTTTCGAACGCGCCTCCAAATCCGACGCACTCAAAGTGCTGGTGGCTTTCCCTAGATAATTCTGTAAACTGGACGAAAATGATCAAACCGTCGATGAAACAGCCTGAACAACGGACGGTTACCCTCGATCTGGCTGAGCGGTCGTACTCCATCTTGGTCGGATCGGAAGCTCGCCATCGGTTTGCCAACTTGTTCCAGGAGCACGGCCGCGGGAGGGCTTTTTGGGTGACTGACCGCAATGTGGCCGAAGCCTGGGGATCACAGCTCGGGAAGCTGTGCGGCCAGTCTGGCGACGAGCTGACTATCCTGCCACCGGGTGAGGATCAGAAAAAACTATCCACTGTTGATGGGCTCTCCAGTATCCTGGTTAATATGGGTGTCGAAAGGGGAGACACTCTGGTGGCATGCGGTGGGGGAGTGGTCGGAGATATCGTCGGATTCACCGCAGCCTGCTACCAGCGCGGGATCTCTTTCGTGCAGATGCCGACCACGCTTCTGGCGATGGTGGATGCTTCGGTGGGGGGCAAGACAGGCGTGGATCTCCCCGAAGGGAAAAACCTGGTGGGCGCATTCCACCAGCCCCTTTTCGTCGTGGCTGACGTCGACTTTCTGGAGACTCTCAACCCGCGCGAATTCCGATCCGGATACGCAGAAGTGATCAAGACAGCCCTGATCGGCGATGTGGGACTTTTTGACGAATTAAAAGGGGATCTTCAAGCCCGGGTATTCGACCTTGAAAAAGGGGCGCTGATTCACATCATCGAAGCCTGCGTGAAATACAAGGCAAGCGTGGTGTCTCAAGACGAGAGAGAGAGCGATAACAGGCGCGTGCTGAACTTCGGGCACACAGTCGGTCACGCGCTGGAAGCACTCGGCGAGTACAGCCGCCTGAAACACGGGGAGGCAATCTACTGGGGGGTTACCGCTGCAGTGGATCTGTCGGTTTCTATGGGGCTTCTGCACAAAGATATCGCTGGCGAGATTCATAGTGTTCTTGAACCGCACCTTGCACAAATCCCGGCATTGGATTTCAACGATGACGGTATCTTCGAGTACTTCTCGCGCGATAAAAAAGTAAGTCGGGGAAAGCCCAACTTCGTTCTGCTCGAGGGAATCGGTCAACCTGTGATCACCGATAGAGTCGATTCGAAGCAGCTCGAAGCAGTTCTGTACCGGTTGCGAGAGCGGATGAAATCCTATAGCTGAGAGAAAAACGGGGAAGCGGGAGTTAACCAACCATAGTTCAATTCATAAAGAAAATACAGCGCGGAGGGCATTCATGCCGACGATTCTGGTTTTAAATGGTCCCAACCTAAATCTCCTGGGCACCAGAGAGCCGGAGATTTACGGTCACGAAACATTGGACGACATCTATGACGGCTTGACGAAGAGTTTTCCTGCTGTTACATTCGAAACCTTCCAGTCGAACTCGGAGAGCGAGTTGATCGATCGCCTGCATCAGGCTAAGGATCATGTCGATAGTGTCGTCTTCAATCCCGGCGCTTTTACCCATACATCCATAGCCCTCTTCGATGCGATAAAAGCAGTCGATTTGCCTGTCATCGAAGTGCATCTATCCCTGCCTGAAGCTCGCGAACCGTTCCGTCATCAATCTTACATCACGCCAGCCTGCAAGGGCAGGATCTCGGGATTGGGCACCAAGGGGTATCATCTGGCTGTCGAAGCCCTGGTCGAGCTGACGGCTTAGCCCGTTTTCCCACTCATTAACTGCCCAAGCCATCGGAGTGCCAGTTGAGTCCAGATATTGCCATCAGTCTACCCGGCAGCAAGGGGCGCAATCCCTTTAGAGTGACCCGGTTCGAAACGGGACGGGATGAGAGTGCCTGGGAGAGAGTTCTCCAGGGCGCCGATAACGCCACCCTGTTTCAGATGCACCCCTTCCTCGCCTATCATCCTCCGGATCGTTTCCACAATCACCATCTCATCTTCTGGGTCGGAGAAGAGCCGCGCTGCCTGATGACCGGAGCTGTCAAGGAAATCGACGGGAAACGTACCCTGGTCTCCTATCCGGGAGCTTCTTATGGTGGGCTTATCTATCCACCGGGATTGTCGTTCACCGCGGCCGGTCACCTGATCAGTACCCTGCTGCGTTACGCAAAATCGGCGGGATTGGAAGCCCTGAGGATCACTCAGGCGCCCTCCATCTACGGCGCCTGGCCGTCTGACGTGATGTCTTTTAATCTCCTTAAAGCCGGCTTCAGTTACCAGAAGCGCGAGATCACCCAGGCGATCCCGCTCTATTATCCCGACGGAGACATCTTCAAAACCCTGAACAATAAAACCCGCACGGCTGTGCGGAAGGCGGTCAAATCCGACCTCCAGGTCGAAGAAGATATCGAACTTTCCAACGCCAACCTGGAGACTTTCTATCCGCTCCTGCTGGATAACCGCCGACGACTCGGGGTGACGCCGACGCATACACTGGAGGAACTCAAGCGGCTGCGCGATCTGGTCGGCGGACGTTTGATGCTGACGCTGGTAAAATATGATTCCAATCCTATCGCGAGCATCCTGAATTTTGTCTGCAATGCCCGTGTGCTTCTGATCTTCTACGTCTGCCACGACTGGGATTACCAGGAACTTCGTCCCGTGCCCCTGATCGTATATCGCACCATGCAGTGGGCCTACCGGCGCGGCTTCCGCCACCTCGATTTCGGTACTTCAACCCTCAACATGGATCCGAACTGGGGTCTGATAAAATTTAAGGAAAACTTCGGTTCTCTAGGCTACTTCAGGGATACTCTAAACATCACACTTAAGGCAAACCACAAGACGCCTTGAAAGTTCTCCTCATATACCCCCCGCTGAAAACCGATAATCCCTATGAACCTGTCCCGTTTCCACTGGGCCTGGGATACCTGGCGGCTTCCCTGCGCAAAGCCGGCCACGAACCCGTCATCCTGGACGCCAGCCTGGGAAAGGTTCAGAGAGAAAAAGCGGGTGAGTTCTATCATTTCGGCCTCGACATTCCCGAAATTGTCGCTGAGGCCGCGGATATCAATCCCGAAGTCATCGGTATTGCCGTGCCCTTCACGTCGCGCCTGAAGGCTGCCATCGATATCGCCTGGATTGTCAAAGAAACCCTGCCGAATGTCCACCTGATCTCCGGCGGCATGCACGCCACGGTCGATCCCGCTACTCTTCTCGAAAACGGCTTTGATACTGTGTTTCTCGGAGAGGCCGAGGAGAGCTTGCCGCGATACCTGGAAGGGCTTCACACCGGGAGGATTGTCGATGAATCTATTGATGGGATTGCCATCAGACGGAATGGGGAGGTGCAGATTCAGCCCCAGACGGGTCATCCGGATCTGAATACGCTGCCGTTTCCCGCCCGGGATCTGGCCCCTTTCGACGAATATGTCAGGCGCAGCGGAGGCCGCTGGATCCGGCCCGGAGTCCGCATCGCCTCGATTATTTCCAGCCGGGGCTGTCCCTACCGCTGTACTTACTGCTCCGCCTTCCGGGTTACAGGGCGAAATTACCGCACTCGTTCGCCCGAAAGCGTGCTCGCAGAGATCGCAGAACTGGTCGAACGGTATAGGATAAAAGTTATCGCGTTCGAGGATGATAATTTGACTGCCGACCGCGCGCGCGCCGTAACCATTTTCGAAGGCATTATCGACAAGTTTCCGGGGCTCCAATGGGTGACACCCAACGGTGTCTCTATCCGCAACCTGGACCGTGACCTGTTGGGACTCATGAAGAGGTCGGGCTGCCGCACAGTCAACCTCGCCTTCGAATCCGGCGACCTCGAAATTCTCCACAATTCCATGAAGAAATACATGGATCCCGAGGAGGGCCGTCAGGTGCGGGAGTGGTGCAGAGAAGTCGGCATCCATGTCAACGGAATGTTCATCCTGGGTATGCCCGGCGAAACACCGGATTCCATGCGGCGAAGCCGCGATTACGCCCTCTCCCTTGACCTGGATGGCATCGGGATCTTCATCGCTACGCCCTTCCCGGGAACGGAACTGTACGACACTTGCCTTGCACAGGGCTACCTTGATCCCGAATACGCCCGGGGCGACGCTCTCTTTCAGGCCGATCCGGAAGTCCTGCACCGGCCGTTGATTGAAACCCCCTACTTGAAAAGCGAGGAACTGGTCGCCTTTTATGACGAATTTGAGCAGGACTTTATGAAGAATTATTAC
>JALGZU010000473.1 GCA_025774735.1 candidate division LCP-89 bacterium
ATCGCTTTTTTTATGTCCGTATGGATTATATCAGTTTCCAGCCTCTTCCCAGTTTCCCTCGATTAAATCCCACTGGTTGCCAATCGCCTGCGGGAAAACACCATCACCCCCGAAAACGGCATAATCCTCAAGTACCAGTGCAAGGGAATCAGCGTCGTTTATCTGGGTCATGCTGACGATCCCCACGCCGTCCGAAAAGAGGATCGTACCCAGGGGGTCACCTGTGACCGAATCCGCAATGCTGTAGATATAGGTGGGGAAGGTGCCCCCCGGAACCGCAACCTCTACCGAATCTGAAACTGAAAATAGCGCCGGGTAGCCGTATAGACCGTACCATTCCGTCCCTAAAGTCGGGTGGGCTGGAGTGAAAACCAGGTGACGTTCCACGGGCGCGCTGCCGTACTCCTGGTATCCCCGCAGGTAAACCGTGTCATTCTCCACCAGGAAATACTGTATCTCCGCCAGGAGATCATTCTCGAAATAATGGCTGACGTAACAGGAATCGTCAAAGATATACGTTTTATCGACGATCGAGAAGGTTCTCTGAATAGGCGGCTGCGGTAGAGGTTGGGATAGATCGTCACCGGTATCGCATCCGGTGGTTAACAAGACTGTCGCGAAGACGATGGTACTGATACTGTGCCTATTGTTCATCGTTATGCTTCTCCGAACGATTATCTTAAAGCCATTCTACATCGACGATGCTTCCCACCGCGACTTCCCGCGTTCCTCCGGGAACCAGCACGAATCCGTTGATGCCGCGCAGCGAGGAGAGCCGTCCCGATGTGTATTTCTGAACCGGCTCGGCCGTGAGATCCCCATCCTTGCGGTTCAGGGAAGCCCCGACAACCTGGAAGCGGTCTCCCTTTACCGGGAAGTAAGCCGTTAACCTCGCCTTTTCCCTGACCGATTCATAGTTCTGGCCCCGGAGCCGGTTCAGGAGGCGTTTCCCGTAAAGGTGAAACGTCACCACCACGGACACCGGGTTGCCCGGCAGTCCCAGCAGCCAGCAGTTTCCAAGTTTTGCCATCAAGGTCGGTTTGCCCGGTTTGACGAATACCTTGTGAAATAAGACGTCGCCCCCAAGTTCTTCTGCGATTTCGGGAATGTAGTCGAAGCTTCCCGCAGAAACCGCTCCCGAGGTGATCAGGACGTCGTGAGTTTCACTGAGTTGTTTCAGGACTGATGCGAGTTTATCTTGATCGTCCGGAAGTGGCGGCGATTGAGTGATTGTAGCGATTCCGATGGCCCTCAACAGCGCATTCAGCGTTGTGTCGTTTGAATTGTAGATCTGCCCGGGTTTGAGCGTGTTCCCCGGCGGTTGAATTTCCGATCCCGTCGCCAGAACCGCGACACGGGGATTGGGATGGACGAGCACCTCAGTCAATCCCAGGCTCGCGCAAATCCCGACATCTGCAGGTCTTAACGGGTGACCATTATGAAGAACAACCTCACCTTCTCGGATGTCGTTCGCCACGGGGCGTACGTGCTCTCCCGGTTCAGGCATCCGGGAGATTTTCACGAAATCGTCCTCGAATTCGAGTTCCTCGACTTTGATAATGGTGTCGGCTTTCTCCGGGAGCGGCGCCCCGGTCATGATGCGGAATGCATGTCCCGGCCTGAGTGGTTCTGCCGCAGGTTCCCCCGCCGGGATCGTCCCCTGGACGGTTAGCGATATCGGCAGCTGGTATTTGGACAGATCCTGGTAAGCCAGGGCTATGCCGTCCATTGCCGAAGATGCGAAGTCGGGCACGTTGAACGGCGCCCGGATATCTTCGGTAGTAGTGCAGCCGACCGCCTCGAGCAGGGGCACGCTTCTGGGTGGCAACGGTTCGACCGCCTGGTCAATTTTCTTCAGTGCTTCTTCCAGAGATATCATGATCTCGGTGAGTCTGCTTCCAATTTATCCTCTATGACGATGCTATCCCCAACGTGAACCTCCCCCGGAGCGATCACCTTAGCGAATATCCCCTCACGCGGCATGATGCAGTCGCCCACCTTGATGCGGATGGGACACTCTTCGTGACACTCCTTGCCGATCTGGACGATCTCCAGCCGCACAGATCCCCCCAGTTTCAGCACCGATCCTTTTGCGATTCGTGAAAAATCCAGCCCCTCGGTCGTTATGTTTTCGGCGAAATCCCCCGGCTGGATGTGAAGATCGGGATGGTCCAGTTTTCCGAAACTCTCATACGGGAGCAGGCTCACCGGCCGGTCGCTCGTCCCGTGAGCATCGCCGATGATCCCCTGCTCCGCGTCCATGGTAACGCTGGGAACGTTTTGCTTCCGGTCTCCCTTATGCGGTGATATAGAAAGGCGGTATATCCGGCCCGAATTCACCATTGTCTCAGCTTCTGTTATTCGGTTTGTTCTCTCACCCAGTGCCCGCTGCGGCCGCCTTCTTTCTCCAGCAGTTCGATCCGCTCGATCACCATGCCCCTGTCAATGGCTTTCCCCATGTCGTACAGGGTCAACGCGGAGACCGCCGCGGCCGTCAACGCCTCCATTTCGACGCCGGTTTGAGCCGCGGTGCGCACTTCGGCGGTGATTTCAACGCGGTCCGGCGTTATTAAATCTATATCTATCTGGACATGCGAGATGGGCAGGGGGTGGCAGAGGGGAATAAGTTCGGAGGTCTTCTTCGCGGCCTGGATGCC
>JALGZU010000073.1 GCA_025774735.1 candidate division LCP-89 bacterium
CCAAAGCTGAACCCCAGTTGACTTACATCATGAAAACCTTGATCGAGAAATTGTGAAAGGCGTAAATCAAATCGTATTGTTCATCGGTCTGACCGGACTGCTGCTGGCAGCGTTGGGAGCCCTGGCTCCGGTCCAGGCCTTGGACGGTTATTACACCGAAGAGGAGGTCCGCAGTTACGATCAGGTGACCGGACGTGACAAGGTGGTAACCCGCAAAACCTGGTATGCTGGCGACCGCTGGCGCAAAGAAGAGGTCTACTACGGCACAACCATCGCTCGCTTCGACCTGGATCGCATCTACGTACTGGACCCTAACGCCAAAACGTGTCTGGAAATCACCCCGAAGTTTTTGCAGACTTATGCCAGTGAAGGTCTTTCTGCTTTCGGCCGCTACCTCGGCGACGGCAAGTTCGACTTCCCGAATGATCTCTACATCCGCACCGAGACAACTAAGCAGATTGGTCACTGGGATTGTTACCAGGTAATGACTAATCCGGTATACCGCACGCCCAAGTCGTCCTATGCTGTCTTCTGGTACTGCGCCGATGTCGACTTTCCGGTCAAGATTTATGGCGACCAGTTGAGGCGGGTCTTCGGCGAGTCACGCGAAGTGGAAGCCCTCTTCGACCGGCTGACCAAGTTCGAAGGGTATCCCGTGCGCACTGAGGCCCACATCCCCAACGCCAACCAGACGACGACCTTGATCAAGGTGGAAAATCGAAAGGATATCGACCCGGCACTCTTCGAGGTGCCCGAAGAATACGTCAAAGTGCCTTTCTCACCGGAATCCGCTCAGCCTCTTGAGGAGCAATAAGCACGATCCATGTTTAAAACCGTTGATAAAAACGTCCACTTCCCTTCGCTGGAAGAAAAAATTCTGAAATTCTGGGACGAAAGCGATATCCAGCGCAAGACCAATGAGCAGCGTCTGGGCGAACCCGAATTCGTTTTCTACGATGGGCCTCCGGGAACCAACGGCCGCCCCCACATCGGACACATGATGCAATCGGCTCTGAAGGATCTCTGGCCTCGCTACAAAATCATGAAGGGGCATCACGTGGTCCGCAAGGCCGGCTGGGACACCCACGGGCTGCCCATTGAACTGACCGCCGAACGCGAACTCAAGTTGCGCTCAAAAAAGGATATCCAGAGTTACGGTGAAGAAAAGTACATTGATTACTGTCGTTCCACCGTCTTCCGTTACAAGTCGACCTGGGAAGAGGCCATCCGACGCGTCGGACGATTCCTCGACATGGACGATCCCTATATGACCCTGACCAACGACTACATCCAGTCGGACTGGCACCTGCTGAAGTTGGCCTGGGAACGTCACCTCGACCCGAACCGCATCGAGCTCCAGGGGAAGGACGTGAGCCCCCGCTTCCTCTACAAAGACTACCGCATCCTGCCGTACTGTGCACGCTGCGGGACTTCGCTGTCCAACTTCGAAGTGGCGGAAGGCTATAAAGACGTCACCGACCTGACCCTGACGGCGAAGTTCGCCGTCGCCGGAGAGGCCAATACCTATTTCGCCGCCTGGACGACAACGGCCTGGACGCTCCTGTCCAACGTCGCCCTGGCAGTCGGTCCCGAGATCGACTACATGGCGGTCAAAATAAAAGAGGACCGGGAAAGCGTAGAAGCCGGTGAGACGATCATCATGGCAGCGGAACGTCTGGCTGTCTATAAAGACGGTCTCGAGCCTTATGACGTCGTCTGGACCAAGAAGGGTCGTGAACTGGCTGGCATGAAATACGACCCCCTCTGGGATTTCCAGGAAGATGACCGCGCCCACATGGTCATCGCGGACGATTTTGTGACCACCGAGGACGGCACCGGCATCGTGCACCTAGCTCTCTACGGTGAAGACGACTTCAGGCTCATTCGCCGGGAAGGGCTCCCCATCGTGCAGAATGTCGATGAAAACGGCATCTGCAGCAAGCGTGCCGGGCAGTTTGCCGGCCGCTATTTCAAGGAAGAGACCCTCGACGTCGACATCATCAAGGATCTGCACGGCCAGGGATTGCTGCTGGGCAAAGAGCGTCACGAACACGCCTATCCCTATTGTTATCGCTGCGATGCCGCGCTCATGTACTTCGCCCGGCCCGGATGGTTTATCCGCACAGCTTCCTACAGCCAGGAAATGCTCAAGGCCAACCAGCACATCAACTGGCAGCCTGCTTACATCAAGGAGGGCCGCTTCGGCAACTGGCTGGAAAACACCATCGACTGGAACGTCACCCGGGAACGCTATTGGGGCAGCCCCTTTCCGGTATGGACCTGCGATAAACCCGGCTGCAGCGGTGAAATTTGTGTCGGCAGCCTGGAAGAACTAAGATCGCTGGCGGGCGCCGAAGCAGATAAAATCCTGTATAACGAGAAAACCGGCGGCGTCGATCTGCACAAACCGCTGATCGACCGGATCACCATCCCCTGCCCGGAATGCTCAGAACCCATGGCCCGGGAGAATTTCGTTCTGGATTCCTGGTTCAACGCCGGGCTGATGTTCATCGGACAGTGGGGCTATCCCGCCGCGCCTGGTTCGAAGGAGATTTTCGATAAACAGTATCCCGCTGATTTTATTTGCGAAGCGATCGATCAAACGCGCGGCTGGTTTTACACCCTGCTGGCCACCTCAACGCTGTTCGCCTTGGCCAACGGTCTTAAAGAATCCGAATGGTCCTGTTACCGCAACGTGATCTGCACCGAGCTCGTCCTGGATGAAGAGGGGCGCAAGATGTCCAAATCGAAGGGCAACGTCATCGATCCCATGGTTCTCTTCCGGGAATTCAGCGCCGACGCCGCACGCTGGTCCTTCTATACATCCAATCCCTGGAACGTCAAGCGTTACTCGGAAGAGGCCGTCAAAGAGTGCGTTCGGGATATGCTCCTGCCCCTCTGGAACGCCTATTCCTTCTTCGTAACATATGCACAGGTTGATGAGTGGGAGCCCTCCGCATCGGACTCTCTTTCGGATCACCCACTCGACCGATGGCTGATGGGTGAGTTGACTCGACTTAATCGCGACGTAACCTCTGCACTGGACAACTACGACGTCGCCCCGGCCGCCGGCGCCTGCGCCCGCTTTCTCGACCAGTTGACCAACTGGTACATCCGCCGTTCCCGGCGGCGCTTCTGGAAGTCGGATGACGATCAGGACAAGCGTTATGCATACGCAACGCTCTATCGTGCGCTCACGGATTTCACCATCATGCTGGCGCCTTTTCTACCCTTCCTGAGCGAAGAGATTTACCAGAATCTCGTCCGCAGCGTCAATAGCACTGCTCCGGAATCCGTGCACCTGGCTTCCTGGCCGCACCCGGTCATGGAGGCCATCGACGAAGACCTCGCCGTCCGCATGGATCAGGCGCGAAAAATCGTCCGCGCCGGCAGGGATCTGCGTCAGAAACACCAGATAAAGGTCCGCCAACCCCTCGCCGACCTGAAGGCGGTCGTTCCCAACACCACGGGTAATGGTCTGGAGGAGTTGGGAGATCTCGTGGTGGAGGAACTGAATATCAAGAATTTTCAGATCCTCAATGATGACGCCGAGTTAATCGAGCTTCGAGCACAGCCTAACTTTCGCACCATTGGACCGAAGTTCGGCAAAGACGCCAACCGCGCCGCCGACATCATCAGAGCTCTTCCGGAAGTCCAGGTCAAATCCCTGGAACAGGGCGAGCAAATCGATGCCGAGGGCTTGACCTTCAGCACTGAAGACGTCACCATCGAAAGGGTGGCGCCGGAACACCTGGCCGTCAGCGAAGCGGAGGGTGTCACCGTCGCCTTGTCCCTGGAATTGACGCAGGAGTTGATCGCGGAAGGGCGCATACGGGAATTGGTCCACCAGATCCAGAACCTACGCAAAAAAACCGGCCTGGACGTCAGCGATCGAATCCGCATCGATTACGACACCGAATCTGAAATGGAGCTTGCCATCAACGCTCACCTGGACTGGATCAAGGCAGAAACACTGGCAGTTGAGATAAATCAATCAGAAAAGAGCACATTGTCGGGAGCCACCCCGCTTCACGTGGACAGCTTCGACGTGCAGATGAAAATCGAAAAGGTCGAAGCGACGTAGTTGAGGTTAACCATGCCAAAAGGAAAAACTAAACCGAAGCCAAAAGTCTTTACCAAGAGAGATCTCCCAAAATTAAAGGCGTTGATCCTCGAAAAACGCGAAACACTTCTGGAAGAACTGGGTAATCTGAAAGAGGATGCCATCGAAAAGTCCTACCAGGACTACACCGGTGAACATTCCACCTACTCCTTCCACATGGCCGATCAGGGAACGGATGCCCAGGAGAGGGAAAAAGCCTTCCTGTTCGCTTCGCGTGAAGGTCGCTATCTGAGTTACCTGGATCAAGCCCTGGACCGGATTGAGGCAGGGACTTACGGCTATTGCGACGCATGCGGTGATGCCATCGCCAAAGCCAGGCTGGAAGCAGTGCCTACAGCCAAGCTCTGTGTCGCTTGCAAATCCAAGAAGGAAGAGTCGGATTAAGGTTCAAGTTCTCCATTCAGGAAGTTTAATTTGTCTAAAAATATAAACTTGACCCCGTTCTGGCCGACTCTCATCGTCCTGATTCTGGATCAGCTCACCAAAATGTGGGCGCGTACGAGCTTGACGTTGGGGGAATCCCGGCGAATCATAGGCGATGAATTTTTTCGACTGACCTACGTGGAAAACAGCGGCGTTGCATTTGGGCTTAACGCGGGAAGCCCGTTTTTTTTAATTGTATTCACCACCATCGCCTCGCTGGTTCTGGGATATATCCTGCTGACCAGTCAGCGCGAAAACAGCCTGGCCCATCCCGGAATGGTGAGAGTGGCTCTGGCCCTGATCCTCGGCGGCGCCATTGGAAACCTCATCGATCGCGTCCTCTTTGCCCGGGTTACCGATTTCCTCGACTTTGATTTTCCCGATTTCATCATGACGCGCTGGCCCATTTTCAACCTGGCAGACAGCGCCGTTACCATCGGTGTGATGCTCTGGTGCCTATACTTGGTCTTCACTTCGAAACGGTCACAAGTGCCAGTTCCTGATAAGCTGGAGGATGGCGAGGTTTCATAAAGATATTCCCGCTCAGCAACCAATCTGATTCATCTCCCCAGCCCTATCCCTACAATCCATTGATGATGCCTCCCGGTTCACCTATCCTCAAATCCGGAGAAAACAAGCCGTTCTAACAGTTTCCCCGCTCCATGGACGACGAATTTCGAGAGATATGGATCACCATAAAAACCCACCACGCGGACCAGCGATTGGACAGCTATCTGGCCCGCCAGATCGGCGGACTGACTCGCAGCCGCATCCAGAAACTCTTTGAAGCCGGTCAGGTGACTGTTGACGGAAAAACAGTAAAACCATCGCACCTGGTCAAATGGGGTGAAAAGGCAACGATTCGCATTCCCGGGCCGAAACCTTCTCCTCTGAGTCCAGAGCCGATTCCGCTCGACGTTCGCTATGAAGACCACGACCTGCTCGTGGTCGACAAACCGGCGGGCATGGTCGTCCACCCGGCTTTGGGGCACCCGTCGGGGACCCTGGTCAACGCCCTGTTGCACCACTGCCGGGATCTGGAGGGTATTGGCGGTGAACTGCGTCCGGGTCTGGTTCACCGCATCGATAAGGATACGTCCGGTCTACTGGTCGTCGCCAAAACAGAACCGGCTCTCTCGGGCCTGGCGAAACAATTCAAGAAAAAAACCACCGAGAGGGTTTACCGAGCCATCATCTGGGGACACCTGAAACCACCGCTGGGCCGCATCGAAGCGTCCCTGGGCAGGTTGAAGCGGGACCGTAAGCTTTTCGGCGTCGTTCCGGGGGGCAAGGAAGCGGCCACGCGCTACCGCACCCTCGAACGCTTTGAATTGTTCTCGCTGGCGGAACTCCAATTGGAGACGGGGCGCACCCACCAGATCCGCATTCACATGCGCCATGCTGGCCACCCGGTCCTGGGCGATCCCCAGTACGGTGGCCGCAACCGCCGCCTGGGTCCGTTGACCACCCGGCAGAGGCAATTCGTCGCTGAACTGTTCGAAATTCTGCCCAGACAGGCCCTCCACGCAGCGGTGCTGGGTTTCATTCACCCCACCACCGGCGAAGCGCTCTACTTCGAAAGTGAATTTCCGGACGACATCGAAGAGGTTTTAAAGCGCCTGCGGGAATCCGAATCCTCACCGTAGTGCGTTTTTCGATATCCCAGAGTCGCGGATATTTCTCTTGCTTTGCACGTATAAATAACGTAGATTAGAAAAAAAGGGAGGTTCTGTTGGGTATCGGCCACTGGGAAATCCTGCTGATCGTCGTTGCCGTGCTGCTCATCTTCGGAGGCAGAAAAATCCCCGAACTGATGAGAGGTATAGGCAGCGGTATGCGCGAATTCAAGCAGGGCCTGAAAGGAGAAGGCGACGAGAACAAGCCCGTCGCCAAGGAAAATAGCGAAGAATCCTGATCCGGAACGTGGTTAGAGTTCTACGACCGTGTTCCGGATGATGTCGAGTATCTGAGGATGCAGGTGCCGGTTTGCGCCCACCACGCAGCCTTTCGATAAATAGTGATCGTCTCCGTTAAAGCTGGTGAACAATCCACCGGCTTCTTTTATGATCAACCCCCCCGCGGCGATGTCCCAGGCCGACAGCCGATGTTCCCAAAAACCGTCGAAGACGCCCTCGGCCATCCAGCACAGATCCAGCGTCGCCGCCCCGGCGCGCCGGATGCCCGAGCAACGCAGGAAAAGTTCTTCGAACGTCTTCAGGTAAACGCCCAGATCCTCTTTCGCACGGAAAGGAAATCCAGTCGCCAGAAGACAATTGTTCAGCTCCCTTTTATCGGCCACGTGGATCGACCGCTCGTTCTTCTGCGCTCCCTGCCCCTTGATTGCCGTCCATAAGTCTCCACTGGGAGGATGCATCACCGCCCCGACCATGATCTCACCCCAATCCCCGCCCGGAAGGCACCTTTCCAGTGCGGCGGATACACCAAACAGCGGAAACCCCTGCAGATAGTTGGTCGTCCCGTCCAGCGGATCGACGATCCAGCGGTAAGTACGGTCGGCACTATCCTGACCCATCTCCTCGCCCAGGAAAACGGAATCGGGTAATTCCTTGAGCAGAAATTCCCTCATCGCTTCTTCACTTTGGCGGTCCACCTCGGAGACGTAATCCGCCGTCCCCTTGCTGTCCGCGTGAGACAGATTGACCTTGCCGAAATGTTCATTTAAAATGACCGCCCCGCAGTGCACCGCTTCGACGGCCATCCTTCGTAATTCCTGCATTAAACAGTTTCCTAATGTCCCGCTTTCCCACTCCAGGGCATGACATTCTCCGGGTGATTTAGCCGTGCCCGGTCGGCGGGGCCGAACTGGTAGGAACAGCCTGTTCGGGGCTGTCCCCTTTTTTCTGCCGCGGACGTCTGAATTGGATGCCGAGCAGTACCACCAGGATCAAGACCAGAGCGCCGATGACTCTTCCAAGGAAGATGTGTACGCTTACCGCTTTAACTTCGATATTGTCATCGTTAAGACCGTCACCGTCAAACTCCCACACCAACACCTCCTCCTCATTCGATTCGGAGTTGGACGAGATCAAAAATCCTGGCAACTTGACTCGGATCACGAATGAATCATCGATCAGATCCTCCGTCACCTGATGACGCAACTCCAGCATATCTCCGATATGGACGAGGTCAGCCTGAAAGGTCGTATCCCCGATAATATTTAAATTTTCCGCCAGGATGCGGTCTGTATGAGGCTTGAGATCAGCCCACCATTCGAGGTCGGCGAAGTCCAGGGAATCCCATTTGTGAGCGGCGACGTAGTTGTCGATGAAGGAATCGCCTTCGACCAGAGCGGAGTCGATCCAGGCCTGCGGAATCTCGATGTCGGGGTAACGCTCCCTGGCCATATCGACGGTCTCCTGCAGCCGCATTTTATACCTCTGGGCGTTCCAGAGAAGCATTCCGGCCGCGTATTTCTCCTCCAGGATGCTGCGCTCCTCGTCAGTCAGCGTGGTATCGTCTTCCGCTTCTAAACGCCGGCACTCCTCAGGAATGAACGCCCACTGATCTCCTTCGAAAAAGGTTCGCTTCCGTCCCTGGAATGTCTGCTGGAATCTAAAAAAAGAACAGAAGAACAGTGGGGTGCGCTTAAGGGAGGTAGGATGCTGCAACAGCATCCCGTCCGGGGATGTCTTTTGCAGGCTCATCGTACCCGGCAGGCTGTCAGCGCAGAGGTGTCGCCTGGCTTCCAGTATATACGTTTCAGTGCCGCTGCTGTCCACCTCTGTCCAGGTACTCACAATGAAGAAAAGGGAATCCGGATCACTCCCCGGCGGTTCGTAGATGTCGAGGCTGTCCCCACGGGCCCGGTAGCTGAAATCGCAGTTGCCATCGAGGTCGAAGTCGTAAAAGTAGGTATGTTCGATGCATCCACCGGCGAAGAAAATGATGCCCAGGAGTAACACAGGCATCAACGCGCGGATAAATTGTCCGCTGTCCACTCCATTTTCCATGAGAGAAGCTCCACTTGCTTTTTCAAAATGCGAACCCCATCGAGAGGGCCGTGTTGATCTAGGTACCGCTTCAAAATAGGGTTGACTTCACGGTACCAGGATTCCCCGACACGGTGAAATCCCCGGCGTTGGTAGAGCTTCACCGCGCAGGAATTGACCGCATCGACTTCGAGAATGATTCTGTCGAGGTTTAACACCCCGACCGCCCAGGGAAGCACCAGCTTAAGAGCCTCCGTGCCGTAACCCTGATGAACGTAATCCGCTGAAAAACAGATTCCCAATTCAGCCGCATCGGCTTGACGGATCGGCTTGAGGGAAACGTAACCGATCATGTCTCCCGACTCGCTTTTTACGGCTAAGCGGAGGCGATCCTTCAAGCGTTGGAACGTCAAATCGTTCTCGAGTGTTCCCCGGGGGGTAAAATTGTACTTAATGAGATAGGGCTCGCTGAATTTTACCCAGCCCTGCCGAGTATCCTCGTCGGCGCGTCGGAAAACGCGAAGACGAACCCTGCGGCCTACTAATGGTAGCCCAGGGAGAGGATAGGCTTCACCTCCGAAATCCGATAGCCGCTGAATCCAGCGGAGCAATGTCCCTTTCTCAGGCGGAGACATGGGTTGGTTTTTCCGAGTCAATAGGCTATTTCATCGCGATATATCGCAGTCATCGAAGGAGCTTCCCCACCAGGTCACTCTGGAATATAGAACATTTTCTCTTTAAAGTCAAGACCGGAATCCTCAGACACCGCTGCACCCTCTTTTTGCCGCAGGGAATAAAATTCCGACGTGTATCCATAGATGGGATTGATTTTGGCTTGCTTTTGGATAAAATTTCATGTATATTTCTATTCGTAACAAGGCTTCTGAGAGGTGCAACTTATGATGAAATTCACCGGAATTCGGGGGGGACTGCGAGTTGTTCCGGGAATGATTGTTTGGATGGTTCTCTGCCTGCATATTCACGCCGCTTCACTCCAGGATATACGCATCGGTCCTGCTGAGAATCGAACCCGACTGGTCATGCAAATCGACCAGATCCCTCTTTATCAAATTGACTTCGACGATTCGTCTCTATATGTAACCTTCGATTCACTCGACGTCACAGAGGGTGAACTGGATGCCCTCGATCAGGATGAGACCGAGATGGTCACGGCTTATGCCTGCGTTCATCGCGATGGAAAAACATATCTCAAACTGGACATAGCACAGGCTTTTTACGTCCGTTACTTCGAGCTGGCGGAACCTGACCGGCTCGTTATTGATCTTTATCCTCAGAATCCGGTAATCAGCGCGGATTCATCTGCGTCCGATGAAGCGACTGCAGAGGTAGTCATTGAGCCGGTAAGTGAGACGCCCGCTCAAGCCCCACCTCCGGCCGAAGCCGTCACGCCGCCCCAGAAGTTCGCCTTGAATAGGACATACATCGCCCTGGCCGGTGGCATCCTGGTACTCTTGCTCGTAGGCTTTCTGGTGCTGCGACGCGTCAGAAAACGCCGGGAATATCCCGTGCCTGAAAGCATGAAGAAGGAGTCAGATCAGGCCGCAAAGCAAGAAATCGCCGATCTTGAGCTGGGTAAAGTCACTTCCGAACTCGGTGAGCCGGATACCGGGAAGAGCGGAGCCGAACCTCCTTACGCCGCCATCGCAGACGGTATACCCGTAGACAGTATCGGCCGCATCGTCAGTGATTTTTCAGACAAAAAGCTCGAACCTTTGAGGACGCAAAAAACAGAGGTCGCCGGCCCCAAAAAACCGGAAGAACTGAAGGAAACTGCCGATCAGCCCCTCGAGGATACAG
>JALGZU010000474.1 GCA_025774735.1 candidate division LCP-89 bacterium
TCACTGCGGTTCCCATGACCCTGTTAGCTCTGGATCGCAGCGAAATCCCTGACAAATACAAATGGCGTCCGGACCACATCTATACCGGCATGGACGAGTGGGAGAAGGATTTCGAATGGGTCAAGAGCCAGTTGGATGTGATGGCAGGATTTAAAGGCACTTTCGCCGGCGAGAACGCCACAAATCCGGCGCAGAGCCTCATCGATTTCAACGCTCTGTCTGAAAAGATCGAAGTTAAATTTGAGCACCTCTTTCTCTATGTGATGTACAACTATCACGTCAACATGGGAGTTACGGAGTGGGCCGGTCGCCAGCAGCAGATGCAGATGCTGGGCATCAGTTATAGCCAGAAACTCGCATGGGTCGAACCTGAACTGCTCTTGATCCCCCAGGAAACTATGAACGGCTACATCACCGCGAATCCCGAGATGAAAGACTACCAGAAGTCTTACGATGACATGTACCTGCAGCAGGAGCATGTGCTGTCGGAGGCCGAGGAAGCCGTCATCGCAGCCTCTTACAACGTTACGGGTACCGCGTCGGACGTCTTCTCCAAGCTGACTGACGTCGACATGACCTTCGGATTCGTCATCGATGATGACGGCGACTCGATTGAAGTGACCGATTCGGGCTGGAACAGCTGGCGTATCGAAAAGAACCGCCGCATCCGCGAAGAATATTTCAAAACCCTCTGGACGGGATATGAGAACTTCGCAAATACCCTGGCCGCTCTGATGAATGGCAACATCAAGAAGAACGTCTACTTCAGCACGGTCAGGAAGTATGACAACACCCTGCAGGCGGCACTCTCCGGTAATTTTATTCCCGAAGACGTCTACATTAACCTGGTAAATACCACTCGCAACAACCTGGCGCCGCTGCACAAGTACAACGAAATCCGTAAGCGCGTCCTGGGAGTGGACCATTACCGCCATTGGGATTATTACGTCTCCCTGGCTGAGGCGGAAGAAACCCGCTACACCTGGGAAGAGGGCGTCGATCTGATCACGGCAGCCCTGAAACCGATGGGCAAACAATACATCAAGGATATCAGTTATGGTTTGAATCCGGAGAGCGGCTGGATCGATGCTTATGCCAGCGAAAACAAGCGCGGCGGAGCTTATTCAAGCGGCGCCTATGGCGTGCATCCCTTCATGCTGTATAACTTCGACTATGAAAAAGGGATCACCATGGACGGGGTGGGAACCATAGCCCACGAAATCGGCCATGCCATGCACAGCTACTACTCCGAAGCTGAGCAGCCGTTCCCGAATAAAGATTACGCCATCTTCAATGCTGAAGTCGCTTCAACGCTGAACCAGGCGATCTTCGCCCAGAAGCGCATCGCTGATGCCCGCAAAGCGTATAAGAAGGCTAAAAAAGGTGCGAAGAAGGAAGCGGCCAAGCAGCAACTGATCGCCCTGCTCGATTCCGAGATAAGCTCCATCCGCACGACCTTCTATCGTCAGACCATGTTCGCCACCTGGGAATGGGAAGCGAATAAAATGGGTGAATCGGGACAGCCGCTGACCAAGGATACCCTGAGCAAACTCTACTATGACATCCTCAGCGAATGGCACGGTCCTGCCGCTGAGTACGAAGAACTCTCGGGGATGTCCTGGGCCCGTATCCCGCATTTCTACCGCGGGTATTACGTATACAGCTATGCTACCAGCTACGCCGCCGCTGTGGCCATGGCGACGGACGTCATGAACAAGGAGAAGGGCGCAACCGACCGTTGCCTGAATTACCTGAAGAGTGGAAGTTCCAGGCATCCGGTAGAGTTGCTGCAGGACGCCGGAGTAGACATGGCCACCCCGGCTCCCATCGAAGCGCTCGTCGCTTACTTCTCATCAATGGTGGACGAACTGGACGAATTGACGCAATAGGATTACTTCGACACCGCTCTACGCGCACGATCAAAACGGATGATCGTGAAAGCTCCAATTCGCCAAGTACCAACGAAATAGCAGATAGGGCGGATTCACACTCGTGTGGATTCGCCCTGCTATTTTCCCCATTTAGTCTCCATGATCAACTGACTCCGAGATGATATCGAAACGGATAAGTGTCCCATTCGCTTTCGCGTTAATCCTATCGGCAGCCGCAGTAATAATCGCGCTGGGTCGAACCGTTTACCTTGTGTTAGTTCATGGTTATCTCGACCTACGGATGATCAATTCAATTTTCTTCTGTTTCGCCATTGAAGTGGACCGAACTCTCTTGCATGCCTTCATCTTTACAGCGGTAGTCAGCGGCTGGATCGTGCTCATCTACCTTATTTCGGTCCGGTTTGCACTAAGATTCAACCGGATTCAAAAAAACGGAGCTGATTCGGGACCGCGCCGTGTCTTCACATATCTCGCATGTGCTTCTATCTCTGCTTCGGTTCTGCTGTACGCGGCCTACCATACGCGTATCCACAAGTTCACCCTCATTAGCCTGATTCTCCTCCCCGTGATCGTCCTTGGTGCTGGTTTATTAAACCTGTTGCTCGTGCGAGTGCTATCCCTGTCATTCTGGGGTACTATTAGATCGCTCATCGCGCGACTTTTTTCGTCAACTGCGGTCCTCGTCGTTTCCGCATTCATTACGCTTTCGGCGCTGAGTATAACCTACATCATTACTCCAGCATTAAGGGATACC
>JALGZU010000475.1 GCA_025774735.1 candidate division LCP-89 bacterium
TTGCCGTGTATAATATCCTCGGAGCTAAGGTTACCACCCTCGCCTCCGGTCTACAGATGCCCGGCACCCACAATGTCATCTGGAATGCCTCGCAATACTCCTCGGGAGTTTACATCATAAGGCTGGAAACGCCGCAATCCACCTCATCGCAGCGCGTGATCAACATAAAATAATTTCGTAGGGCGGGGGTGCTTCCCCCGCCAATGTCATTCCTGCGAACGCAGGAATCCAGAGGAGCTAAACGCGCACCCATACGTGCGCCCTTTTTCTCTCCCGCCTTTTTTGTAGGGGCGAATCTTGTATTCGCCCCCCATGATGGATCATTCTGAGCGAAGCGAAGAATCTCTGAGATCCTTCACTGCGTTCAGGATGACGCGGATACCGTAGTCGGTTGGCCTTAGCGGTATCGCCGGGCGAAGCCCCGTTAGCGGTCCGGCCTCGACATCCTATTCCCCCACTTTGTCCTTGCATTTCCTGAAATATTGTTGTATATTTTATATATAAACCATCCCTCTCCCCCTTTGACGTCCCAATTACAATCCCTTCACTCGCAATAATCCCAAAACCATGACGACTATATCATACATTCCCTTTCTTTACAAATCTGTCACCCCAAAATCCCGTTCGTGCGGAATCGGACTGACACACCTGACGGACAGCCTACCCTGTCCGCCGAAGCTGACATAAACGTCTCCATCTCTTCTCCTCCCCTCTAAGCAATGGCTCGGTAATTATTGCGTATTCGAGTGCATTCAGGGCAGACTCATTTTTGATAACCGGAGGTCAAAATGGCTAAAACAGGCATGGTTTTCGTCTTAGCCGCCGCCCTCGCCGCCCTGAATCTCTGCGCCATAGCCGACGATTTACCCTTCAGTTACGGAGATTACCACCGCTTGAACGGCGTCCGGGGAACGGCTCAGACCCCTCTTTATGGTCGACGATCTGTCCGGGTACGATGTATTGAATTACAATCTGGAGCTTCGCTTCGATACATCCTGGGGCAACATCCTGGTCAATGGCCTGGTCGATATCCTGCTAACCCCCACAGTCGCCGAACTGACGGACGTCGATCTCGATTTTCACGGTTACCTGATGATCGACAGCGTCACGGTCAACGGAGAGATCGCCGATTACGATCATATCTGGATCGACGACCTGATCGTTTATTTGCCGCAAACGCTGACGTTGGATGACACCGTTGAAATCAGCATCGCCTACTTCGGGCAGCCGCCCGGCTTTCCCACGGTGGAGGACGGCCTCTATTTCTACGACCTGGGAATCTACCCCGAAACCCTCTTCTCTCATTCCCAGCCGGAAGGAGCGCGCAACTGGTGGCCCTGCAAGGATATTCCCTCCGACAAGGCGACCGCCCGGATGGTCTGGACCGTCGCCGAAGATTTCACCGCCACCGGCAACGGGAACCTCGTCAGCGTCACCTCGCCGGAGCCGGGCTGGACGTCGTACGAATGGGTGGAAAACTATCCCATCGCCCCGTATCTGATATCCGTTACCGCCTCGGGTTACGCCTTCTGGCAGGACTGGTACGTCAATGCGGTCAACGATTCCCTGCCGCTGTGTCATTATATCTATCCCCAGGATTCGCTGAATTCCACCATCGAATTCGCCGACCTGCCAGACGTGATGGCATTCTTCGCTTCGATCTTCGGAGAATACCCCTTCATGGACGAGAAGTACGGCCACGCAGAAAATCTCCTGGGTGGGGCCATGGAACACCAGACCCTGACCTCCTACGGCGCCCCGCTGATCACCGGAACGCTTGAATACCACCCCATCGTGGTCCACGAAGTGGCGCACATGTGGTGGGGCGACATGGTCACCTGCGCCACCTGGGCGGATACCTGGCTGAACGAAGGCTTCGCCACCTACTGCGACGCCCTCTGGATCGAATACGATGAAGGCTGGGAAGCGTTTTTAGACCGGATGGACATATTTAAAGTTATTTACTTTGAAGAGGAGTTGCTCACCGGCCGGTTTCCCATCTACGATCCCGATCCACAGTTCTGGTTCAGCGGTACTATCTACGAGAAGGGCGCCTGGATCACGCACATGGTCCGCTATGTTCTAGGTGAAGAGGATTTTGGAGCGTTCTGGCTGGAATGGCGCAGCACGTATGAGTACGATGCCGCAGAAACAGCCGATCTTCAGCTAACACTTGAGGACGTGTCCGGCATGGATATATCCTGGTTCTTCGACGAATGGATTTACGGCGCGGGTTACCCGGAATACGCATGGGGCTGGCAGGGGGAACAGATCAACGAGGACAGCAGCCGGGTGGACGTGTACATCGAGCAAACCCAGCCGGATACGGCTCAGACGCCGCTGGTCTTCACCATGCCTGTCGAAATGGGCGTGACGACGACGCTGGGATACAGCACAGAAACGGTCTGGAACGATCAGCGCATGCAGAACTTCAGCTTCAATGTGCCCGGGGTGGTCACCGGCGTCGAATTCGATCCGGACGTCTGGATTCTGAAGACAGCCGAAGAGACAGGATATGTCCTGGCAGTCGAGCCGGATCCGAACGTCCCCGCGACGCATGAACTCGCCCTGAATGTCCACCCCAACCCGGCCAATCCCAGCGCTTTGATCCGCATTGAACTGCCGCAGGCTCAGCAGGCAGAGTTAGCGGTGTACAACCTAATGGGGCAGAAAGTGACAACGCTCCTGAATGGCTGGCAACCGGCGGGACAGACCGACATTTCCTGGGATGCATCGAGACAGGCATCGGGCATCTATCTGGTGCGGCTGAACACGACCGGCGAACAGATAACAACTAAGATGATGGTGGTGAAGTAAATACCAGCGGTCATTGCGAGGAATCCCGCCACGGCGAGATGACGAAGCGATCTCATCTTTTATTGAAAAAATCTGTAAGGGCAACTTCCCGTGTCTGCCCACCGGTTGTAGGGGCGATCCGGTGGGTCGCCCTGTCTGCTTGCACACCAGAATAAATTCTGGTGCCCGGTTTATGAAGCGAAAAGTCTCTGAAGAGACTGTTGCCTTTCTACGTCCACTATTGGTTTTAACCAATTTACTGCCCTTTTATTGGGCACTGGATTTCAATCCGGTGCGCATCGGTCGAGGTAAGGATGTAAACTTCCTTAGCAGTTCGGCTTCTATGCACAAACACGAGGGGCATCCCGATGGACGGGGTTGCCCCTTGATTATTGCAGTCATCATGCGTATATTATAGCCGGAAAGATCCCTCCATCCGTTCAATCCGGAGACCGCCGTGCGAAAGGGCTGGATCCTGTCCACCATCTCCCTCTTTATCGCGGTACAACACGTTTGCGCCGAACCCCGGGATATGCCCGACTGCTACCGGGAACTGTTCCAGGCGCGGGAGGCTCGGGGACCTACGCGGTTCGCTTCCCTCGACTTCACCGATGACAGCGGCTACGACGCACTGCACTACGACATCGCCATC
>JALGZU010000476.1 GCA_025774735.1 candidate division LCP-89 bacterium
CTTCATGCCCATCGCCCTGGCCGAGTCGGAGACCGGGGAGTACACTGCCGCGCTCTTTTACGTCACCGCCATCACTCTGCTGAGTTCCTGGGTCCTCTCCTTGACGATGGTTCCCATGCTGTGCGTTCTCTTCGTTAAGGTGAAGCAGAGAATCCAGAAGGAGGAGTACAGCAGCAGATTTTATCGCGGTTATCGTGGCTTTCTCAGCGTCATGCTCCGGAGACCGGTGGTTAGTTTGATAGTAATAATCTTGATTTTTATCGGCGGAATGCAACTGTCTCGTTTCATCCCCAATATCTTCTTTCCGCCTTCTGATCGGGCGTTCTTTCGGGCGGAATTGACCCTCCCCATCGGCACTCCCATTGAACGTACGCAGGCCGTCGTTGACGAGCTGGAAGCCTATATGGCCGATAGCCTGGTGGTCGCGGGTGAACGTGAGGAAGGGATCATCAATTGGGCGGCCTGGATCGGCTCGGGTGCACCCCGGTACTACCTGAGCGTTCAACCGGAGTCTCCCGCACAGGAATTCGCTTATATGATCGTCAATGCATCTTCCCGGGAAGTGGTAGATATGATGATCCCGCAGATCGAGGCGTTCTGCATCCAACATTTCCCCGATCTCGAAGCCGTGATAAATCCGCTGGATTACGGACCACCGGTGGAAGCTCCGATCCAGATCCGGCTCTCCGGCGAAGATCCTGATGAGCTCTTCACCCTTGTCGATGAGCTGAAGGCAAAACTGGCTTCCATCTCTGGCACGAAAAACATCTCGGACGATTGGGGAGCACGGTCTAAAAAAATCCTGGTAAAGGTTGATCAACCGCGCGCTCGGCGGGCCGGAGTGACCAGTATGGACATCGCCATCAGTCTGCAGACGATTCTTTCCGGTATCGAAGTCACCCAGTTCCGGGAAGAGGATAAGGTCATTCCCATTACTTTGCGGGCTACGGAGGCGGATCGACAGGATCTGGGAAAGTTGGAGACGCTGGACGTTTATGCGCAGGCGACGGGCAGGACCGTCCCCCTGAAGCAGGTGGCGGACCTGGAAATGGCCTGGGAGCCTTCTCAAGTCCTGCGTCGAGACCGCCTGAAGACGGTGACGGTTGCGAGCTTTTTGGCGCCAGGGATTACCGCAATGGAGGTAGTTAATCAAATTCAGCCATGGATTGAAGAACGACAGGCTTCTTGGAAGGTGGGTTACAAGTACGAGTTCGGCGGCGAAATCGAATCCTCGATCAAGGCACAGCAAGCCATAGCAGCTAAGCTGCCGATGGCCCTGGCGGTGATTGTATTGCTGCTGGTGATCCAGTTCAACAGTTTGAGGCGGCCTCTGATCATTCTCCTGACCATTCCCCTGGCTTTTGTGGGCGTCTATATTGGATTACTCGTCACAGGTAAGACCTTCGGTTTCATGACCCTTCTGGGTATGATTTCCCTGGCCGGTATCGTGATCAACAACGCCATTGTTCTTCTGGATCGAATACGGATCGAAATAACGGAAAACGGCTTGGAACCGCCTCGGGCGATCGTGCAAGCCGCTCAGAAACGTCTCCGGCCTATCTTGCTGACCACGGCGACCACCGTGGGCGGGATGATGCCCCTGGCGCTCGGGGGCGGGCCGATGTTTGAGCCCATGGGCGTCGCCATTATTTCTGGACTGATTTTCGCCACACTGCTGACGCTGGGCGTGGTTCCGGTTTTGTACACCCTTTTCTTCCGGATTAAGTTTGGAGGATTGGCAGAATAGAGTTAACCTTTTCTTCTGCTTCTCTTGCGGTGGTAAAAGCGACCGGATCCGGTCGCTTTTACTTTTATCATTCTGTAGAATTCTTAACTAGGTTTACGTCGTCAATCCGTTTCGGACAGTTTTTTGAAAAATTAAGGTAGAGATGCGCGTTTGTCAGAGTTAAGGAGGCTGCCTCCTTTTGTTGGTTTAAGTTGTACGCTTCTCTTGCCAACATCCCCTCTCACAACAACAAAAAAGCCGTATCCAAATCCTGAATCCGGTTTTTTACTTCCCAACTCGATTCGAGGTCCTAAAAACGCCATTTTTACGCACGGATGCACAAGTCTGGGGAGCATGTGATTTGAAAATATCGCCACCCGAATTAGCTTACTTTCATGTCGTATCATTTATCGTCGTGAGATAGGTATCACAGACAAGGTGTGATGAAAGAATACATCATAAAACAAGTTTCCTTGCTTAATTCTATGGTACATTCTAGATAACTTCGACAGTTCTCTTCCAGAATCAAATAGCGTAGACTCAGATGGATAAGTTAGTTATTACTTGAGGTCAATTTAGGGAAACCGAGAGGCTTCTAGGTATTTTTCTTGCGTAAAATCACCTCTGGAGGTTGGAAATTGGAGCAATGAGAAAGGATTTAGAAATTCATCCAAGCTTTGGTTTTATTGTGTAGCGGGGGAAGGATTTTCCTGAAGGGACTCCTTCGGAGAAACCTTCGACCTTTGCATTCTGAGCCCAACACATATCCGTTTTTTCCACCGCACCCCCAAAGAAACGAGATTCCTTCCTGGTTTTGCCTCCCAGATATTATTTATCACCCCGCCCCCTTATCTTTAAAATATTCGATCTTTCCGAGAGGATGAGCGAGGGGAACGTTCCTTTTTAGAGCTTG
>JALGZU010000477.1 GCA_025774735.1 candidate division LCP-89 bacterium
CGGACGGATTCAGAGGCGAAGAGGATCGCTATCAGGGCGAGAAAGTAGGCTATCTTTCGCATATAACTCCCCTTCAACGGAATGAGTGTCCATCCCGCTTGAGGTTGCAGGATCTAATTAACAGATCGGCCTTAACCGATTGAAAATGCGGGTCCTATTTCAGCAGCAGCATCTTGTGTGTCTGTTCGTACTGACCGGAGCGGAGCGTGTAGAGGTAGACGCCGCTGGGCAGGTGTCCGGCATTGAATTCCACGTCGTATGAGCCCGCAGTAAGGTCTCTATCGATCAGGGTGGCGACCTCTTTGCCCATGAGGTCATGGACCCTGAGGGAGACCGGTCCGGAGGACGGCAGCTGGAAGCTGATCAACGTCTCCGGGTTGAAAGGATTGGGATAATTCTGTTTCAAACCGTAGGAGAGAGGCTGCGGAGTATCCTTCTGCAGCGGTACTCCGAGGTAGGTCCCGTAGGCCGCTTCGGCCAGAGCGATGTTGTCCATCATCTCTGATTCGCTGGCCCCGTAAGCCATGGCGAAGTAAATAGTGGTGGAATCACCAGCAGCGACAGTAACGGACGCCTGTGCCGGGAAGGTGACGGCGCCGTCAAGTCCCGACTGGAACGTGAGGTCAAACTGGCCGTAGTTGAGCCAATTCCAGAGAGAATCGTCCAGGGAGTTGTAGCCGTCGTACCAATCAATCACCTTGAGGGAGACGAGGGGATCCGCCAGCCACTTGTAGCCAACGTGGCTAGTATCCCGGAAGACCGAGATCACCCCGTTTCTGTTGAGCCATTGAACCTCTTCATTACCGTAGATCCCGTCGATTTCGGCGATGATTTCCAGACCGATCATGGCATCAATGGGTTCGACATTCAGATTGATCACCGTCTGCTTGACCACGCAGTAAGCCCCCCCGGTCCAGCCGTAAACATGGTTTCTAACCAACACGTCGGGGGCAGCACCGGACCAACTGTTGTCGATCGAACCGTAGAGTTCGAAGTCGCTCAACTGAGGAGAAGCGACGTTGATGGGAGGATCGACAGCATCGGCATCGTTATAGTAGTCAAAAACCGCACGGACATCCGCCCCGACGAGGATGGAGGTGCGGTCGATCTGGATGAGGCCGGTCAGGGATCCCGAATAGATACGGACACGCCCGTACTGGCTGAGCTTGACGCCGACGGTGCCGGTCTCAAATTCCTGTGTCCAGGCCAATTCAGGAAGGTGGAGCATGACGATCAGTAATACAATGAAGATAGTTACAGCGAACTTTTTCATGATGAACCTCCTGCTTGTGTATGATCCCGGTTAAAACAACTTATTTTCTTATTGATATCGCCTTTCTGTAAAGTATAACGTTAGAAGTTGAGAAAGTCAAGCGATTATTGTGACAATCCCATAAAACTCCACAAATGTCAGTGGAGGACTTTCCGCCGTTTCAAGTCGAATCTGTCTCCCACGAGGAGAAGGTGCATTTTCATATTCTGCGCTCCCAGGTTGCCGGACTCATCGGCGCGAATGTGGGCGGCCTTTTTAGCATCGTAGACGATCACCGATTGTTCTCCCAGTACCTCGAAGGTATCATCGGGTGAAACGACGATCGCGGTGGATTCATCGATGCCGACGCCCAGGAGGCCGGGATTTTCGAGAACGATGGTAATCAGACGGTTGTGCCTTTTGCGGGTCACGAAGTGCTGGTCGATGACGGCGGAGGTCACGAAGCCGAAGCCCGGGGTGACTTCGATGTTACCCTTCTGGATGTCGATGAAGGCGCGGGTAGTATCCTGGCTGATCAGTTCGTTTCCAGTGATCATCAGTTCGCTCATTACGGCGGCTCCGGCGCTGGTCCCGGAGATTAAGCCGCCGTCCCTGTAGATTTCCTTTATTTTTTGTAGCAACTTCGTACCCAGGAGGGCGGCCGTCAGCCTGCTCTGGTCGCCTCCGGAGAAGAAGATTCCGGTGGCATCCTCGAGCTTGGCCAGATTGCTGTCATGATCGGCGGTTTCGCGGGTGCAAAAGATGACATCAACGTTTCCTACCCCGTACGATTCGAACTGCTCCTTCTGGTAGGCCGCTACCTCCAGTGGAACGGAACTGGCGTTGGGGATGATGACGATGCGGGATTGCTCACCTCCGGCCAGATGGATGATTTTCTCCATCATGGATTGCGATCGCTCTCCACCACCGATGATGACGAGGTGACCCTTTGCGTAAACAGAAGTGAAGAATAAAATCGCAAAAAATGCTAAAAATAACGTCTTTTTAATCATTTTTAGTCCATATTTATCAAATTTTGAACGATTTCGGCGGTTTTCTGCAAATCTTCTAACAGGATGTACTCTTCTGAGGAGTGGGGATTCTGCGCTCCGATACCGATGTTGACGGCGGGGATGCCCTTGGTGTTCAGGTTATTGGCATCGCTGCCTCCCGGCGTGATCACCGGTTCCGGCTCCAGCCCGGCGCGGCGCAGGGCCTCTTCAAGCCTCCTTCTGACCTCGGCACCGGGTGGAATCTCGTAGGGTTGGAAGATCCAGTTCGACTCGAAAGTGGTTCTACCGCCAGCCTGCTCTGCAGCTGTTGTGAAGGCGGCCCGAATTTCCTCTATGACGGCGTCGACTTTATGGAGATCTGCGGAGCGCACTTC
>JALGZU010000478.1 GCA_025774735.1 candidate division LCP-89 bacterium
CCAGCAGTTTTTCCATCTTCAATCCCCTCGGTTAATCTATATCCAATTCACAGAATTTCGACGGTACTCAGTCTATGATGTATGCTTGAAAAGCCCCCCCCGGCTCATCCAGAGCTTGATGGGCTTTACTTCTTCAAGTCCTGCCTCAGCGGTCTTCACTAACATCTGCCGGTACTGTTCCCCGCTGACGTGATGCCTGGGTTCGATGACCATGAAATGGGCATCCGGTTTGAGTAGCTCTGCGACCTGGCGCAAGAATCGGTCAGGATCGGACACCTCGTGAACCATGTAAAAAGCGAGGGCAAAATCAACTTTCACGTCGGCTAAACCGATGTCGTTTTCGGCACACTGATGGAACGTCATCCGTTCCAGAACGCCTTTTTTTGAGGCGAAATTTCTGGATATCTTCAACATCTCTTCCTGCACATCGACGGCGATAACGCGGCCCTGCTCGCCGACCATCCTGGCCAATTCCACCGCGAAAAATCCGCCCCCACAGCCTAAATCGACGACCGTGTCACCTGGGCGGACGTAGTCTCCCATAATTTTCCCGGGATTCTGAATCAGCTTGCGCAGGGGGCTGTTCAGCCATTTGATCACCGACGGAGGGCAGACATGTCCCTTGGCTTCTTCCGCCAAATCCACCTCCTATAGTTTAAAACGAAACAAAACTTACTCAGTCCTGCTGCAGGACGTCCAGATATTTATACCCACTGCCGGTGATGAAGAGGACCACCCTGTCAGTCGGTTTAACGAATTCGCGCTCGACCAGTTTCCTCAAACCTGTCAGCACCGCGCCGCCTTCAGGAGAAGAAAAGATGCCTTCTTTCGAAGCGAGTTCTCTGGTATCCTTCATGAGTTCATCATCGGAAACGGCCACCGCCGTGCCCCCACTCTCCTTGATCGCCCGCAGCATCAAAAAATCACCGACAGCACCGGGAACTCGCAGCCCTGCCGCCACCGTGGTCGGATTCGGCCATTCTTCCGCTTCATCCTTCCCTTCCTGAAATGCCTTTGGAATGGGGGCGCAGCCCTCCGCTTGCACCGCCACCATCTTGGGTCTGCGGCTGCCGATCCAGCCCAGTTTCTCCATTTCGTCGAAAGCCTTCCACATACCGATCAGTCCCGTCCCCCCGCCGGTCGGATAGATAATGACGTCCGGCAGCTGAAAATCGAACTGCTCGGCGAGTTCGTACCCCATCGTCTTCTTGCCTTCGATGCGGTACGGCTCTTTCAGTGTGGCGAAGGAGAACCAGCCCTCTTCGACAACCTTCTCTGCCGTCCGAAGACCGCAATCCTTGATACTCCCGTCCACTAACTCCACCTGCGCTCCGTGATAAACGCAATCGACCAGGAAGGGTGCAGGGACGTCCTTGGGCATGATGATAGCACAGTCCAGGCCTGCCCGGGCGGCGTAGGCGGCCAGAGCCGATCCAGCGTTACCTGCCGTGGGAATGATCAATTTTGTCAGTCCCAGCTCTTTCGCCCGGGAAACTGCCATGCCCAATCCACGCGCTTTAAACGACCCGGTTGGATTGACCGATTCGTCCTTGAAAAACAAATTCTCTAAACCCAACTCCCGCCCGATTTCGCGGCTCGGCGTGAGCGGCGTCATGCCTTCTCCCAGAGTGACCACATTCTCATCGCTAAGTACCGGAAGAACCTCCCCGTACCTCCACATGGAAGGAACTCGTGTCTTGACCCCCTCAGGTGTCATGATCCTAGAAGCCGCCTCATAATCGTAATCCACCAACAGCGGCGCGCTGCAACTGCAAAGCGACTGCACCGAGCCGATGTCATACGTTTCGTCGCACCTGGAACAATACAGATTTTTCACCGTCGAGCCGATCCTCGGCATCGAATCCTCCTGCTTGGCCTGTAACCTCACCAGATCCATACCGGCGCCTGGTCGGCTTCCGGATCCCGGGTCAGTCTCTCTGGTTCACTGCCGTCCCCATTCATGACGTAGATCTCATAATTACCTTCTTCGTCACTGCTGTAAGCGATCTTCTTGCCGTCTGGTGACCACGACGGCCAGCTCTCGTTGACCCCAGAATTCGTCAGATTCTGCAGATCGCTTCCGTCCGGATTCATGGTGTATAAATCCCAGTTCCCTTGCCGGTGCGAAAAGAAAAGAATCTTGCTGCCATCCGGCGACCACTTGGGCGGGCCTTCGCCCAAATCCCCCTCATCGTCTTCCCTTTCAACGTATGCAGTAAGCTGTACCGGCTCCGATCCGTCGGCGTTCATCTTCCAGATGCGCCAGGCGCCTTTCCGGTTGGACCGGAACAGCATCTGCGAACCGTCTGGCGACCATTCCGGGTCACTGTCATCAAAGTGGTTCTTCGTCAGCCTCGCCAATTCGTTGCCGAGCGTGTCGATCACATAAATCTCCAGGTTGCCCGCCTTGTCTGAACAGACCGCGAACCGGTTTCCGTCCGGAGATGCACTCAGATAAGAATCATATACCGGGAATTGGGTCAATCGCCGGGTTTCGCCGCTGTCCGGGTGCATGATGTAAAGATCGTACTCGCCCGGAACGTAACCCCCCAGTCGGTCGGAAGCAAACACCAGTCTCCTGTCCGCGAAATAGACCCAGTCGGCCGCCTCGTTTTGAGTAAGGTTACGGAGCTCCGATTCAGCCCCGCCCGATGATGCCGGCTTGTCCCTTTTCCCGCACCCTGTCAACAGGGCTGTGATCAGGATAAACGTAAGTACATATTTTCCCATCAGTATTGCTCCATCTTTCACTCTCATCAACCCCTACTCACTTTCCCGCCTGCTTCTCCTGGCGCTGTTCTTTGACTTTCAAAATATACTCTTCGGCATCCGGCGTCTTACAGCCGGTTTCACCGTGATCCACTTCAACATTGCCGATTTTCTTAGCGGCAGCGAGCGCCTTCTTCTCCAGCTTCTCGTTGCGGATACCGATGGCAATAAGAGCCGAATTCATGGCGTCCTTGACTCGGTTCTGCCTGGTGTGAATGTCCCGCTCGATCGTCTCCAGGTGTCCGGCGAAATAATCGTCTTGCAAATCTGTGTCGCGCATCGCCAGTATGGCCAGAGTCTGCCAGCCTGCCCGCCCGGTCCACTCCCCATCCGATTCAATCCAGCTCTCCATCAGCTCCTGCGCCCGGGGATGACGGCTCACCAGGCCCGCGAAGGAATCCGTGACGATGTAGTTATCGAGATCTTTAAGCCAGACTCCCAGGGTTTCGTCATCCATCCGCTCCGCATCCGCGATCATGGTGGCCAGGACGCGGGCGTCGTGGTTGCCGGTATCCCATAGTTCAATCGCCAATTCGTGATCCATCCTGATTTTTCTCTTCAAAACGTTCAGGTTGGCGAAGCTGATGCCGTACTGTTCACCGCTGACGCCGTGGCACCGGTAAACCTTGCGGTTCTGCATGGTGCCGCACTTTTCGAGCTCTTTTAAAACAGCGTTAAGATCCATTGAGTGAGAGTCCTCCTAAGGCTACTACGATGAAGGCCGGTCCGTTGAATACTGCGTGTAGGATGATACCGATCCAGGTGTTTTTCCGTTTCTGCACGACAAAAGGCACAATAGCCAATATAGGCAACAAGAAGATAACCATACCCCAACCGAAGCAGGCGTGAAAACCGATCCAGAGCAGGGAGTTGACCAGCCATCCCCACTTCCCGTAAGCCGCTTCCTGTCGAGGCAGAATATAGCCCCGCCACATCAGCTCTTCGCCCACGATATTGAAGAAAAAAAAGGGTATCCAGACGATAAAAAGCCAGTACTGTCCCTTTTCAAAGCCGTGAAACTCCATAAAGGGAAGCCCAATCGAGGGAGCAGTGAAAAGCCCGGTCACCTCAGCCAGCCGAATGGCGGAAATCCACATAATTCCCGTCGCTGCGGCGATGAAAACGATAGCCCCGACCGTCCAGAGCCAATCCGCCCTGTGCATCGGCTTTAATCGAAGACGATTCCGGAGAATTGTACACGATAGTTCATTACCCTCTAAACGTGCACAGATTAGAGCACCCGTAAATAGAGGGATAAAGATGAGAAATCCACCCAGTAGAAACCAGCTGAGTATAACCGGTAGGCCCACAGCATCAGCCAGCCAGGCGATGCCATAATGAGTGACCAGATAGAAGATAATCGCCGGGATGCCGAAAAGCAACACGGATTGCCATAAAGGCATAGGTTTGATTCTACTTTCGGCGCTCAATTCGTTCGCCATCATCAACGACTCACCCCAGATTCGACACGCCCAGATTGAGCAGAATGGCGACAAATGCTTTGACGTATGGGCAGATCTTCATTGGCACGATGGATGTCTTCCCCCCGGTGGCGAAACTCACCGCCGATAGGACGATCAGCAGGATGGCGCAGGCCCGGATGACGAACAGGCTTATCGGTTGCTGATATCCGTAGAAGAGAGTGATCAGGAAAACCAGCGCTCCCACGAAGATTAGCATCAGCCCTTCCATGATCCATTCCATGGTGATAATGCGCCGGTTGTCGTCACTTAGCGTGCCGAAACCGATCACGATCGATTTGGACGGCATCAGATGGCCGATGCCCCAGAGGAAAAGGGCTGCGGAGCCGGCGTAGAGAAACACTTCATTCATTGTTCATACCTCCCGGGGTGATTGGTTGGTATTTCCCCTCTTTCATAAAAAACGCCGGGCAGGCCCGACGTCTGGAGCTTCAAGTGAAGGGCGGTTCCTACAGAAGGGACAATACCGATTCACGGGCCAAATCGAGTAGCGTCCCCGGGAACAGGCCCAGCAAGAGGATGACCAGCCCGCAGATGATCGCCGTGATCGCCACGGTCGGAGCCTTTTCCAGATCTTTTAAATCTTCCGCCTCCCGCATATACATGATCACCATCACGCGCAGGTAATAGAAGACCGACACCACGCTGTTCAACACGCCGATCACCACCAGCCAGATCAATCCCGCCTGCACGCCCGCCGAGAAGACGTAGAACTTGCCGAAGAAACCCGCGAGTGGCGGTATTCCCGTCAGCGACAGCATGAAGATCGACATCAGCAGCGCCAGGATGGGACTCTTCGCCCCCAACTGCGCGTAGTCGGAAAG
>JALGZU010000479.1 GCA_025774735.1 candidate division LCP-89 bacterium
CTCCCCCACCTGCCAATTACCCCTTGACATTTCGTAATTCATAATGTATATTATATACACACCCATGTTGGAATTTGAAATTATGCTGAGTATCTTATGCGCACCTTAACTATTACACTAATCCTGAGTGCCTTTCTCGGTATGCAGCCCTTGGCTACCGCCCAGTGGTCCTGGAAGCCGGATGATGCCTTAATGGTTTATGATGGGCCAGTAGATTATTGCAACTGGAGTTCACAAATTCAACTGGGGGATGGGTCCTTTCTCGTCTCTTATTCATTAGAATCATATGGTTCAGTTCCGGAATGGGCGGGTTATGTACAGAAGATATCTCTGGTTGGGCAAAAACTCTGGGGTGAAGAAGGGATTCGGTTTTGCCCTGACAACGATTCATCGTACGGGATGGGAAAGTTGGTCCCCGACGGTCAGGGTGGCGCTATTCTCCTCTGGAAAGACGCCAGGGGCACAACGCCCACCTGGGAACTGTATGGCCAACATCTGTCTTCGACCGGCGAATTCCTCTGGGATACCAACGGAGTGCTGCTGGTTACGCCGGGCAACGACTACGATTATTTTCAATTCGACATTTGTGAGGACGGAGAAGGGGGGGCGTACATCACCTGGCCTGAAGAAGAAGAATATAGTTCTCATGGAGACATTTACGCCCAGCGGATAGACGGCGACAGCAATCCGATTTGGTCCCAACCGGTGCCGGTCTGCACAGCGGCGAATAGTGATCAGCATGGTCCAAAAATTACCTTAAATTACCTTGAGCGAAGGCGGCGGCATCATTGTCTGGCGGGATTATCGTTTCGGCACTTTTCAAAGTGCCGCAGGTCAGCGTCTGGATCCATCCGGCAACACTCTCTGGCAGCCGGATGGAGTGAACTTCGATATTACCTGCGAAAACTACCACACCATCATGTCCGACGGGCGGGGTGGATTATTGTTCCGCAACTTTAACCAGGTCATGCGCGTCGACGAGAACGCCCAGGTTCTCTGGACCCAGTTCATGGCCGTTTCTTCCAGCTACCAATTTGCCCTCGATTTCGCCTTGAGCCCTGAGGGACGCATCTACATCCCCTTCGGGGATACTCGCAATCAACCCTGGCCTCAGAAGGATATCTACGCTCAATGTCTGGATCTGGGAGGCAACTACCTCTGGGATCCGGCCGGCGTGCTGCTGGCTCGCGCTCCGGGGGATCAGTGGGCACCTCTTTTGACGCTGACGGAAAACGGCTTTATCACCTGCTTCAATGATACGAGAAGCGGCTATGATGACATATACCTCCAGGTCGTGGACAGTTCCGGCACGGCTTTACTGGGTTATGCCGGTGCGCCTCTTTACATTAACGCCAGCGATCAGGATGTGTATGCCGTGCTTCCGGATGGTCAGGGAGGAGCAGTGGCGTTCTGGGAAAACTGGGGTGTGCCTGAAGCTGTTGCCTACGCCAACCACATCATGCCGGACGGGCGGCTGGGTTACCCGTACAAACCTCAGATAGTGGAACCGGTGACGCCCTGGAACTCTACGACATTCTGGGCCGTCGGGTCAGCCTGATTGAAGAAGGCTACCGCCGGGCGGGCAGCCATGTCGTGCATTTCCCTGATCAATACCTCCCCTCCGGCATCTACATGCTCCATCTAACCACCCCCAACGCCCACCAAACCGCAAAAATCGTCATCATGCGGTAGGAGATTGCTTCGGGGCTGCGCCCCTCGCAATGACAGATTAAGGAGGTCATTACGAGCGAAGAGCCACAAAGTGGTCCCCTTGGGAAAGAATCTCTGAGATCCTTCACTGCGTTCAGGATGACACGTATTCCGCAGCCGGGATTGCCCCCTTTTTTTACACCTTCAACTCCGTTCTCCCCTCCCCGTCCTTGACATTATCGGCATTAATGGTTATATTACCTGAGCCATTATAACGAACCATCACCACCACCGATGCAAGAGAAACTGGAACGCCTGGACCGCCTGAACGTGCCCGCCATGGACGAGATTCTGGGCGTACCCTTCAAAGTCCTCGACGACGGCTTCGTGCGCGTCATCGACTACATGGGCACGGATGAATCCATCGTCCAGGCGGCGCGGGTCTCCTACGGCAAAGGCACCAAAAAAGTCCGCCAGGATCGCGAACTCATCCGTTACCTGCTGCGCCACCGCCACACTTCGCCCTTCGAAATGTGCGAACTCAAACTGCACGTGCGCGTCCCCATGGATGCCTGGCGCCAGTGGATCCGCCACCGCACCGCCAACGTCAACGAATATTCCACCCGCTATTCCATCGCCATCGACGCCGCCCAGAGCACCCGCCCCGATGAATGGCGCGGCCAGGGAACCGACAACCGCCAGGGCAGCAGCGGCTCTATAGACGTCGACCTGGGCGATGAGTTATCCCGGGAAGAAGAGGACTTCCAGGAGAACGCCCGCCGGATCTACCAGCACCGCCTCGACCTCGGCGTGGCCAGGGAGCAGGCACGCAAAGATCTGCCACTCGCAACCTACACGGAAGCCTATTGGAAGATGGATCTGCACAATCTGCTTCACTTCCTGGCTCTGCGTCTGGACCTGAAAGCCCAGCAGGAAATTCGTGATTATGCCCACGTCATCGGCAACGAAATCGTCGCCCGCTGGTGCCCCCTGACCTGGGAAGCCTTCCTCGATTACCGCATGAAGGGGCTGGGACTCTCTTCGATGGAAATCGCCATCATCGGAGCGGCCTCATCCGGCGATGTTTCCCGGGCCGTAGATCTCGCCCTCGAATTCGACCTGCTGAAAAAAACCGACGAGGGATATAAGACCACGCTGGAGCTGCGCGAAATCGAAGCGAAGCTGGCTGCCTTGAAAATCCCCATCCCCTGGAACATAAAACCGGAATAAACGGAATTCCGTTTAATAGATAAAAAAAGGCAGGTCCATCACCTGCCTTTTCTTATGCATGCTGAAATTCTGTCTATCCCGGTCCCAGCTTATCCACTTCGTCGCGAAACTGTCCCGCGTCGGCGAAGCGCCTGTAAACGCTGGCGAAGCGCACGTAAGCGACCGGGTGAAGCCGCCGCAGGTGATCCATGACGCTTTCGCCGATCTGCCGGCTGGTCACCTCTTCGACGCCCAGATCGGCGATGGCGCTCTCCACTTCGTCGCAGATGGCTTCCAGCCTGGGCCGGGGGATGGGCAGCTTGGTGCAGGCCAGTTGCAGCCCCTTGATCAGCTTCTGACGGTCGAAAGCTTCGCGCCGGTTGTCACTCTTGATCACGGCCGGCAGCCGGATTTCGATCTGTTCGTAGGTCGTGAAACGGGATCCACAGTTTTCGCACTCCCGCCTCCGCCGTATCGCCTTGCTATTGCGCAGTGGACGGCTGTCCAGTACGCGCGATCCCAGCTTGTCGCAGCGGGGGCATCTCACTTATCCTGCTCCGGTTTATCAGTCTCCTTCACGTACCGTAAGTGCACGTCTGCCTGATCCATGATTTCGCGCGCCAGGGTGTCGGGGTACCCTTCGGCGACGACAAATTCCCGCACGCCCGCGTTGACCAGCATTTTGGTGCAGAGACCGCAGGGCTGATTGGTGGCGTAGAGCGTCGCGCCCTCGATGGAGAAACCGTGCACGGCGGCCTGGATGATGGCATTCTGTTCGGCGTGCACCGCCCGCGATAGCTCGTGCCTCTCCCCGGAAGCGACCTCCATCTTATCGCGCAGGCAGCCTCCCAGTTCGTCGCAGTGAGGCAGACCCGCCGGAGGACCGTTGTACCCCGTCGTCAGAATGCGCTTATCCCGCACCAGGATGGCGCCCACCTTGCGCCTCAGACAGGTCGCCCGGCTCGCCACCAGCTGCGTAATCTGCATGAAGTATTCGTCCCAGGATGGTCGGTTCATGGTCGCCTGCTTCTATTTAACCGAGTAGATCCTCATAAATTAAAAATCCCTTACATAGCTCCTCCACCTGAGCGCGTACGTCCGAGATCAG
>JALGZU010000480.1 GCA_025774735.1 candidate division LCP-89 bacterium
AATACAGCGAGGCGACCGGTGTGGAGACGCTGATCAACTTCCCGGGAGAAACCGAGATACTGCGCACACGGCAGTTGTAGGGGGCTCGTAGCACCGTGCGCTCCAGTTTCAGACGGGCGAGGTCCAGACTGGCCCGGGCGGATTTGAGGCCCGCTTCCGCCTGCCGCAACTGAGGTTCGCGCAGTACCAGGGGGTCCGGCTGTACCTGATTAGGAACCGAGTCCGCCCCTCCCGCCGACGAATTCATGAGGTCCCACTCTTCGAGTGCGATTTCGGCGTTTGCCTTCTCCAGGTCGAACTGATATTGCGCCTGAGCAACACTCGCTTCCGCCTGCTGGACGGCCAGAAGGTAATCCTTTGCTTCGATGCACAGGAGGGTATCGCCATTACTGAAGATTCCTCCCGCCGCCAGGTTAGAATGCACCCATTCGACAATCCCTGAAACCTGCGGAGTTAAGTTGAACTCATAGCGCGGCCTGACTGTGCCAGTCCCCGTGATCGTGACCTGGCGGTCGGTTTCAACGGCTTCGATGATCCGGACCAGCACACCGTTGTACTCCCGCTGTTCCCGGGCGGGCGGCTTGCGGCTGACCATCAAGCCGGACATGACGACAAAACCGCCGACGAGTATTAGAAATGGCACGAGGTATTTGGTTTTGATAAATTTTCCCATTATATATTCACTCCACGCTTAATTTTCTGTGAGCAAATACTGGTCTATCACCTCATCCGTCCACCCTCCGCCCAGAGAGACCGCCAGATCGATGTGATTACCGACCAGATCTCTCTGCGCGCTGATCAGGTTACGACGGGCATTGAAGTAGATGGCCTGAGCGGTTACGACGGTCAGGTAGTCGACGATCCCCCTGAGGTAGTTCTGGTTGGCCAGACGGAGGGACGATTCCGCCGCCGATACCTGTTCCTCCAGTTGGAGCACGTATTGATTTAGGAGCTTCGTGCGAACCAGCGCGTCTTCCACATCTTGATAGGCCTCAAGGACGGTCGCTTTGTAACCGGCCAGGCTTTCCCGCCAGACCGCTTCGGCACGATCAGCGTTCGCTTTCAACCTGCCGCCCTGAAACAGTGGCGCGGTTATGCCACCGAGGGCATTCCAGATCATGTTCTCGGGATTCAGGACGTCCTGCAGGTCATCACTGCTGCTATCGACCGAACCGTTTAAACTGAAGCTCGGCCAACGCGCGGCAACTGCTTCGGCGGCATTTTTATCCGCGGACACGAGACGGTAGTAGGCGGAGCGAACGTCCGGGCGGCGGTCGATCAGATCGTTAGGCAAACCGACAGGTACGGGTGCAATGGTACGTGGAATCGCCGTATTCGCCGGCATTATTCCGTCGCGGGGGTACCGGTTCAGCAGAACCGCCAGACTGTGTTCGGCGGTTTTGAGAGTGGATCGAATTAGGGTGCTCTGGGCTTCGGCGCCGGCCAGATTCGTTCTGGCCTGGTAAACGTCCTGCGATGAGACGATGCCGCGATAGTACCGGCTCAGCACCAGGTTGTACGAATCTTTATAGGATGCCACTGTTTGATCGAGAAGCTCTTTTTGCTGCTGCAGTTCCGCGATCAGATAGTAACTGCGGGCGAGTTGAGCGGACATGGTCAGGGTCAGCGCGCGTAAATCTTCTTCTGAAGCAAGCCAGCCGGCTTTGGCAGCGGCGCTCCCGGCCGCGATTTTTCCCCAGATATCAATCTCGTACGTCGCGGCCATACTGCCGCTGTAACGCGGTTGCTCTAAAGCCGTGGTCGGCGTAGGATTCTCTTCGACCTCACCGCTCTCTCTGACACTTCCCTGGGCAGTGACGAAGGGAAACCACCCGGACCTCGCCGAGACCAGGCTGGCCCTAGACTGATCCATTCGTGCGACAGCCTGTTCCAGCGACAGGTTATGGGAGAACAGTTCTAACTCCAGGCTATCCAGGACCGGGTCGCCCAGGACCTGCCACCAGGGATCATCGGAATATTCACTCAGAACCTCAGCGTTTAAAAAGGCCTCCGGGGGAGCTTCCAGATCGGGTTGACGGACGGGTCTCCAGCCGGCGCAGCCGCTGACGAACAGGCTCAGAGCTGCAACGATAAGAGCGATCCTCACCATTCGCTCAGGGGCTCTCAAGATCATTTTCTATCTCCATCATTCGACTTTTTCTTCAGCCGGTCGTGAGATGCGCGGATACTTTCCGGTATTTCTCGGACATTCGGCAAGTCTTTACACGTATGAGCATGTACTTTCTGTAGTAATTTCAGCAGCGTACCGTGCTCCTGTCGGGTGATGCCGAAGTTTTTCGGCAGGTTCAACTCATCCATGAGCTTGCTCACCTTCGAAATCAGTGTATCCCCTTCCGCAGTCAGGTATAATAACTTGACGCGTCTATCCTCAGGATGGGGTCGGCGCTGAATCAACCCTCTTTTTTCAAGCGCATCAATATGACGCAGCACGGATGGATGAGCGAAAGCCATGTGCTTGGCGATTTTCACTAAGGGTAGCGAACCGTGCAGCGAGATAGCCCGGAGAATTATCGCTTCAGGAGTCTTGAGTTGATAGGGCTCCAGGCGACTGTCAAACTTCGCCCGAATCGCCGCGGTTACGTGAACCAGCCAGAACGGAATAAGCTTCAAG
>JALGZU010000074.1 GCA_025774735.1 candidate division LCP-89 bacterium
GTGATCGACGAAAACGGAGTTGCCCTCTTCCGATTCCAGATCGGATTCTCCATGACACATCAGGCAGTCATCATCACTCATGGGCTGATCTTGCGCCGGCGATCCCGGAGCGGAGAGTAGCAGAGCCAAAAGTGCGATTGTGAGGAGCTGTACTGTGAGATGCAGGTTCTTTACTACCATTTTTCTCTTGGAATAATTGAAATTGTGTATAGTTAAGGTTGGCCTGTCCACTGGGACCAGGTTTACGAACCATTGTAAATCCCGGGGAACGGCGCACAGGGCATTTAGATATTAGAGACCTCGCAAGCTATGCTCGGCCTTCCACCACTCGTGAGCTTCCTTCCCGCTCAGTAGGTTGCCGATCTCCTCTTCTGCGTCGGAGGGATCAATCAAAAGAAGCCACCCGACCCCGTAGGGATCTTCGCGAACGTAATCAGGACTATCGATTAATTCGTGGTTCACATCGATAATCTCACCTGAAAGCGGTGCGTACAGCATTTTTTTTGCCCCAACGCCGCGAACCATACCGCAGACTTCATCGACCGAAACCTCGTCCCCTTCATTGGGAAAATCGAGGCGATCAATCTGGCCGACGTCGTACAGAAAGATCTCATCCAATCCGATGCGGAACCGTTTTCCTCCCTCACTGTTTTCAAGCCTCACCCATGTATGCTCGCGGTGAAAGAGAAGATCTTCAAACAAGGGAAACATAGGTCAAAATTCCAGTAAAATGGACCAAAAAGAGAGACCGGAGGATGGGCCGGTATTTCCTCCACATCCTCCGGTTCATGATTTACTTTCCTTTTAGTGCGCCTCTGGCTAAACGACGCCTTGTTCGATCATGCTGTCAGCAACTTTCACGAAACCCGCGATATTCGCGCCGTTGACGTAGTTACCCGGCGTGCCGTACTCCGTCGCGGCCGCGCTCGAATCATCGTGAATGCTCTTCATGATATCCTTGAGGCGGTTGTCCACCTCTTCGCGCGGCCAGCTCAAACGCAAGCTGTTCTGGGACATTTCCAGTCCGGAAACCGCCACGCCACCGGCGTTGGCTGCTTTTCCGGGACCGTAGAAGATGCCGCTCTCGACGAAAGCATCGACGGCATCCGGTGTGGATGGCATGTTGGCGCCCTCGGAAACGCAATTGCAGCTGTTGGACAGCAGCGCTTTGGCGTCTTCCCCGTCCAGTTCGTTCTGAGTCGCGCAGGGCAGAGCCACGTCATACTTCCCACTCTTCCAGAGGCCGCCGCCTTCATGATACTCACAACCATATTTCTCGGCGTATTCCCGGATACGACCGCGGCGGACGTTTTTCAAGTCCATAACGTAGGCCAGTTTCTCCCGGTCGACTCCATCGTTGTCGATAATGAACCCGCCGGAATCCGAGAAGGTTACCGGCATACCGCCCAAGTCAAGGACCTTTTCGGCGGCGAATTGAGCCACGTTTCCGGAGCCCGAGATGGCAACGCGCTTTCCTTCGATGGTTTGATTTTTTGTCGCCATCATATTGGCGGCGAAGTAAACGGTACCGTACCCGGTTGCCTCCGGACGAATCAGGCTGCCACCCCACTTGGGATCCTTACCGGTAAGAACACCTTCGAACCGGTTGACGAGCCGTTTATACTGACCGAAAAGAAATCCGATTTCGCGACCGCCGACTCCGATATCACCTGCGGGTACATCGGTATTGGCGCCGACATGGCGGAACAGCTCACTCATGAAACTCTGACAGAACCTCATCACCTCGAGGTCTGATTTCCCTTTGGGATCAAAATCCGATCCCCCCTTGCCTCCTCCCATCGGCAGGGTGGTCAGGGAATTCTTGAATACCTGCTCGAAAGCGAGGAATTTCAACATACCCAGAGTGACGGTGGGATGGAAACGGAGTCCACCCTTATAAGGTCCCAGAGAAGAATTGAATTCGATGCGAAATCCCCGGTTGACTTGAATTTCTCCTTTATCATTCACCCAGGGCACGCGGAACATAACCACTCGTTCCGGTTCAGTTATTCGCTCGATAATCTTTGCCCCAATGTACTGGGGATTTTTCTCGAGGACAGGTTCCAGGGAAACTAGAACCTCTTTGGCGGCCTGAATAAACTCAGGCTGTGCTGGATTTTTTTCTTCTAAAAACGCAATGTGCTCCTTGATCATGGTGATGCTCCTTGTGTATTATATGTACTGCGTAGAGGGCTACCTGTTCACGTTAACCTTAATAAAATGCCTTGAATCAGAGTCGCCGGAAACACTCCTGCGATCTTATAGAGATGGTCGCAGGACTTTTTCAACAGTACCGGTCATGCGACGAGATGCGATCTACACTATCACTCCATGAAATCCACGGAGGATCATCTGAATCGGGTTAAAATAAAACTGCCAAAGAACATCCGCTTCAGACCACCTCAACCGCTTACCCCTGGCTCTCGATCAATCCAGATCGATTTCCAACTGCACCATTTTTCCGACCTTGAAGCCAGCAGAATGGAAAAAATCCCGGCTGCCGGCATCGCTCGTATCGAACATGGTGTAGACTTTCTTCACGTTCAGTTTATTGAACTGTTTGAGCAGTTCATCAATCAACGCATCTGCAATTCCCTTGCGGCGGTATTCCTGATCCACACCGATCAATTCCACCCAGCCGATGCCCGCGCTGACGCCAAACTCCCAGCCGGAGATGTTACCCATAACACAGCCGACAACCCTGTTTTCGATCACCGCTACCAGGGAAAGATTCGGGTGCCTCATACGAAAAACAGCGAATTTCTTCTCCCAGTAATCGTGGCGGTTTTCTCCACCCAGCAACTTGCTGTCCAGCTCGACAACCCCATCGAAATCACTGGATTTCAAGGGTCTAACGGCCAGAGTATCTACACTGGATTCAGACATAACCGATTAGAATCTTCAGGTATGTTAACCGGGCTTGTGAAATTATCTACAAACGCCGGCTGAGAATCCCTTCAAATATATAGTCAAACAATTTAGTTCACTAAATTTGAAAAGTCAAGCGAAATTGCTTTTAACAGTTTATTGAATTTTTCCCGACACCGGCCGGGGGGTATTTTTGTCCCGACTCAAATGTTGCCGCTTTCAAGTGGAATGTCAGCAGCTTTCTGGTCCTTCCTGCGGCACCAGCCCTTCGAGTCGAGTTGTGGTGAGAACCCGTCCGTCGCTTCGAGGCGTTTCAAAATCGACAAGTGCTTCCTGCTAAGCTTATCGGGCGTGGCGAGACTGTACTTTACAATCATGTCTCCCCGTCCTCCGCCCTTAACAGGCATGCCTCGTCCCCGCACTTTTAAAACGCCTTCCGGTGTACAGCCGGGTTTGAGGGTGAGTGAAATGGCTCCATTCAGGCTGGGCACCTTCAGTACACAGCCTTCCAGCCATTGTGTGAGTGAGATGAAACAGTGGTAATCTAAATCATTTTTCATCCTGATCAAGTAGGCGTGTTCCTTCTGGATGACTATCACGCGCAGATCACCGGATTTGCCTCCCAGGAAACCCTCATGCCCCTGTCCTTTCACAACGATCTTTTCCTGATCCCCGGCTCCGGGCGGTATTCCCACGGTGATGGTAACATCTTTGAGACCGTGTCCGCGACCTTCACAGATGTGGCAGGCAGTCATCGGTTTGAGGCCGGATCCTCCGCATTTCCGGCAGGAGATGTTGCCATCTCCCTTACTTTTTCCCCTGTTGATAAAGTCGGGAACGGTTCCGGTGCCTTTGCAGACGGAACAGACACCTTCAATGGCTCCCCCGAAAATCCCGGTGCCTTCGCAGTCAGTACACAATTGGCGCCGTCGGATCTTCACCCTCTTCATGGCCCCTTCAGCGAGCTCTTCCAGTGTGAGATAGAGCCTGACTAATATGTCCCTGCCCTCCTGTGGCTTCGCAGGCCTGGCTTCAGGGGTAGGTTTGCCGGTATCGCTCTTGAAATCCCGCTGTGTACGCTTCTTGGAGCGAAGGTAAGGATGCAACTCCAGGTAGGCTTTTCGTCTCTGGGGATCCGACAAAACCCAGTAAGCATGAGCCACCTCCTTGAAGCGGTCGCTCGCCCGGGGATTGTCCGGATTGAGGTCGGGGTGAAATTTCTTGGCGAGTTTACGGTAGGCCTCGCGTATCTGCCGTTTATCTACGCCGCTGTCGATACCAAGAATAGTAAACAGGTCCATTTCAGGCATGGCATCTTTCCGTATATGCGTATCAGGCAAATTATAGCATTGGAATAATAATAATTCAAGGATTAATGTAAACTTTTTGAGGCCTGCAGAACCGAGCGGCTCGCTGGAGGGCAAAAAATGACTGTTTGTAATGGGACCCTAGCGAACCAGGTGTCGCAGGAAGGTCGCGCCAAGGGTAGCAATCAGCCGCCATCGAGGGACATTGATCCGTCCATCGAATACGTTGAAGCTCCGGGTCCGCATCGATTCGAGGATCTGGCGGTAGGCACTCTTCATCATTTCGGCGGAGAGAAGTCTACCACGCTGTTCGGCAGCCAAACCAGGCTGGGCGTCCCGGAGGTATCCGGAAGCTCGTTGGTACTGATAGTCCATCAGATTGAGGAAATTTTCATTCATCACACCGTTATTCAGATCTTTCTCGCTATAGGCAAATCTATCGAGATCTTCTGTTGGAATGTAAACTCTCCCCCTGCTGGAATCTTCAGCAAGGTCGCGCATGATGTTGGTCAGTTGCAGCCCGATCCCCAGTAGGTCGGCATAACGATCCGCGCCGGGGTGGCTGCAGCCAAAAATACGCACGGATACGAGCCCGACGGAGGAAGCTACGCATCGGCAGTATGCTTTGAGATCGTCGAAGTTTTGGAAGCGTTGCGGGACGAAGTCCATTTCAATTCCACGGAGCAGATCGAAAAACGGCTCCCGGGGCAGTTCGTACCGCCTGATGGCATCCTGCAATGCTATGAAGAGAGGTGCTTCAGCCCCACCCGTAAAACAGCCGTCCAGTCGGGCTTTCCATGCTTCCAACTTAGCTTGCTTTTCATCCAGTGATGCACCGGCTTCGTTGTCGGCGATGTCATCTGAATAGCTGCAGAAAACGTAAAATGCCGACAACGCCAGACGGCGCTGCCGGCTCAGAAATCGAAAAGCAGGATAAAAGCTGCGAGCGCGTTGCCGGGCGATCCGGTCGCAATAGGTATATGCTTCCTGAAGATCCCCCTCATACGACATACTCAACTCACACTATTTATGGTGTATCAACCGGCAGCGAGCGATCAGACTGGAGGCTTGAATACTGGGTTTTCAACGGTTTGAATGAAGCCAACAGCGCCGCCAGTTTGTGTTTCGATTTTAAGGTCGGCCGGTGGTAGATGGCAGCCAACGGCTCCCTCTCGAGACTTTCCAGTATCTGCAAACCACCCAGAGTGAAGAGGCGGACGGACATCTTCATGCGCCCCTTCAATCTTTCGGCTAAAGGCAAGCCCGCCAGGAGGAATTTATAAGCCCGGACGATTTGAAAGCGGATCAAACCCTCGAGTCGCTGGCTCGGCGTCCTATCCAGAATTTCAACCGGATCAACCGCGAAGCGGCGGCATTCGTCCAGTGGGATATAGGTCCTGCCCCGTTCTGCGTCTTCGCCGACGTCCTGACAAAAATTGGCAAGTTGCAGACCGGTACAGATGTTGTCAGACAATGTATCAAGCTCCGGGTCCCGATAGCCGTACAGGCCGAGCATCAATCTGCCCACTGGATCCGCCGATCGGCGGGTGTATTCCCGAACGGTATCGAAGGATTCAAAGCGGGCTACCGAAAGATCCTGCTTGAAGGCAACCAGGAGGTCGAAGAGCAGGCGGTGTGGGAGATTGAATCGCTCGACGGTATGACACAACGATCGGATAATGGGATGTCGGGGATGACCTTCCAAGCCCTGTAGCAGTTCGTTCTGCCATCGATCCAGTTCTTGCAGGGCCAGGCTGGTATCGCTGATCTCGTCCGCTATATCGTCAGCATAGCGGGCGAAGGCATAAAGAGAGGCGATATGAGGGACCAGATGAAGCGGCGTCAAAGGTCCCAGAACGAAAAAATTCTCGTAGTGGTTTAAGGCTTTTCTGACACAGTGGAACTGCGCTCTTTTGAGCTTGAGCGGAGTAAAGCTCATGGCGTACGGATCACTCTTCCATGGTGGCAGCCGCTCGGTCGAACTTCGATTCGTCGTCATTCCCACTCAGGTTGGGAACGTTGATCGCGCCGATCCCGACCGGCATCCGGTTTTTGCAGGCTTCCACGAAGCAGCTCCAGTGGTACTCGCCTTCCATGCTCGCCTGCTTGCTGATATACGGTTTCTCCGAGGGCTCAAAATCCCCCTGGCAGTAATGACATTTCATACACTCCCCCAATCTAAACGTCGCTATGTTTGAACTCCTCTAACTTCGTTTCCATTAAGGTTCTGATCTCATCCAATCGGCTCTCGCTCTGCGCTTCGAATCGCAATACGATCACCGGTTGGGTATTGGATGCCCTGATCAACCCCCAACCGTCGTCGAAGATAACTCTAACCCCGTCTACGTCGACGACTTCGTAGTTTGATTTAAAGTATTCCTTAACCCTTTCCACCAGCGGAAATTTTACCTCATCCGGGCAGTCGAGGCGAATTTCGGACGTAGCATAAACTTTGGGCAACCCCCACAGGAGCTGCGACAACGGCCGGGCTTCATCACACAAAAGCTCAAGCAACCGGCCCGTGGCATATATGGCATCGTCGTAGCCAAAATAGCGGTCATTGAAAAAGATGTGACCGCTCATTTCACCGGCGAGCAGAGCGCCCTCTTCCCGCATCTTCTTCTTGATCAGAGAATGGCCGGTTTTCCACATGACGGGGTTGCCGCCTCGTTGCTGGATATCATTGTAGAGATTCTGCGAACATTTGACCTCGCCGATGATGGTGGCGCCGGGATTTTTCTTCAGAATCGAACGACTGAAAACGGTCAGAATCTGATCCCCCCACAGGATCTTGCCCATATCGTCCACGACGCCGATGCGGTCCGCGTCTCCGTCGTAGGCGATCCCCAAATCGTACCCGATAGACCTGGTACGATGAACCAGATCCTCGAGGTTTGAAGCCACGGTCGGATCGGGGTGGTGGTTGGGGAAATTGCCATCCGGTTCGCCGTAGAGAACATCCACGAGGCAGCCCATTTCCTCGAACAGTTCAGGCGCCACCAGGCCTCCACATCCGTTACCGCAGTCGAGGACAATCTTCAGGGGGAGATCGATCTTCAGGTTAGATTTGAGGTACTCTTTGTACGCCGGAATGACGTTCTCGTTGCGAACGGATCCCTGTCCGCTTTCGAAGTCCTCCGCCTCAATCTGCCGGAAGAGTTCCTGGATTTCCTCGCCGTAAATCGAATCCACACCCACGCACAATTTGAATCCGTTGAATTCCGGGGGATTATGGCTGCCGGTGATCATGACGCCGCCGTCGGTCTTGAGATGGGCGATACCGAAGTACAGGAGCGGCGTAGGCACAACGCCGAGATCGATCACTTCCAACCCTGCGGAGGTCAACCCTTGAACGAGGATATCCCTGATGCGGGGTGAGGAGAGGCGCACGTCTCTCCCGAGGGTGATGGTTTTCCCCCCACCGCGCGCAAGCTTACTCCCGAATCCCTTTCCGAGAGCGGTCACGGTGGCATCGTCGAGGTCTTTTTGTGCATCCCCCCGCACATCATACTCTCTGAAAATCAGTGGATTCATATTCTATGGTTGGGCTAATTCGTTCACTGTACTCCGTCAAGCCTTTCCGGGTTCCGGTTTTTCCGCTGACTCAGGAAAATCTGTCCAACGGGGGCTCAAGTTACATAACTTATTTAAACTTTTCAACAGAAAATGCTAAAATTTTGGCCTGAGTGCGTTTTCATAAACCTGCAGGTACATTTCTACAATTCTTGAGGAGTTAAATTGCGTCATCGCACGATCCCGGCCCTCCTCCGCCATACTCCTCTGGACGTCCTCATTCCCGAGGAGGTAGAGCGCTTTCTCTGCCATGGCTTCGACGTCTCCTACTGGAAGCAGATACCCGGTCTGAGCATCCAGAACAACTTCGGGCAGCCCCCCTACATCCGAACAGATGACGGGTGTGCAGGTCGCCATCGCTTCGAGTGGAGTCAATCCGAAGCTCTCCGTTTCGCTGGGTTGCAGTAAAATGTCCGCCAGGCTTAGTATTTCGGACACGTCTATCTGCATGCCGAGGAAGTAGACATCATCCTTCAGTCCCAGTTCCTTGACCATTCTTTCAGCAGGCGTGCGTTCCGGACCGTCGCCGACCATTAGCAGCTTGGCCGGTCTTTTTCCGCGAACTATGGCAAATATCTTGATGACGTCCAGGATCCGTTTCACGGGTCGGAAGTTGGACACATGGGCGATAATGGCCTCATCTTCCGAGGCAACCGAAGAACGCCTTATTTGTACATCCTCACATTCGAAACGGTCAATGCGCACGAAATTGGGAATGACCTCGATCTCCCGATCAACCTTGAATACCTTCAGCGTTTCATCTTTCAGATACTGACTCACCGCCGTAATGGCGTCCGATTTCTGCAGGATAAAGCAGGTGATAGGCATGAACGATGGGTGATTACCCACCAGGGTGATATCGGTGCCGTGCAGCGTTGTTACGAGGGGGATGCGATTGTCGCCCTGCATCTCCTGAGCCAGATAAGCGGATACCGCATGCGGAATGGCATAGTGCACGTGGAAAAGATCCAATCCTTCCGTTTGTGCCACTTCAACCATACGCGAGGCCAGGGAGAGGCTGTAGGGCGGATATTCAAAGAGCGGATAATCGGTCACCTCAACCTTGTGAAAGTGCAGGTTCGGGTGGTAGATCTTGATCCGCGCCGGCGGGGCGTAGGAAATGATATGAACCTGATGACCCCGTTCGGCCAATTCGACGCCCAGCGCCGAAGCCACCACTCCCGATCCGCCGAAGGTGGGGTAACAGGTAATGCCGATACGCAGCTTGTTCATGAGAGATCAGTCGAATAAAGCTGAATTCCAGATAACCTCTAACGCAGCGTCGCCCATTCCGTCGGCGCTGCCGTTAAAAATTCCACAGGATCGTCCACCCTCAGCGTTTCCATGGATAAAAACGGCTCGCCGTAGGCCGCGTCGATTTTGGATCCGTAATACTTCGCTCTGGCAATGATGCCCTCCAAAAACTGCGGCCGGCTGATGAAGGTTTTAGGTCCTTCGGCTCCGTCGTCGAATTGTGAACGGTAAGCCCGGATGGCGCTCAACCTGGTCTCGAATTCTTCTGAGACGTCGACGACGAACGAAACCTGATGTTCCCAGCGGCAGAAGTAGTGCAGGGTCCAGGCCGGTCGATAGGGTTCTAGGTCGGTTTTGATTTTACGCAGTCCGGCCAAAAAAGCGGCATCCCGGGCGGCTTGACCCGTGGCGGCGTGATCCGGATGGCGGTCTTCCTTGCAGGGAATCAGCCAGAGCTTCGGGCGGTATTTCCGCAGAGCTTGAACCAGAATGAGTTTGGTCTCCCAATCGGCCTGCAGTTTCGCGTCGGGTAAACCCGCGTTCTCCCTGACCGTCAAGCCCATGATTTTGGCCGCTTCCCCGGCTTCTTTTATGCGTTCCTCGGGTGTGCCGCGCGTGCCCATTTCGCCTTTTGTCAAATCGAGCACGCCGGTGCGGTAACCCCGCTTTGCCAACTTTATTAATGTCCCCGCACAGGTCAGCTCAATGTCATCCGCGTGCGCGGCGACGGCTAAGACATCCAAAGGTTCAACTGATTGCATGTTACTACACATAGATTAATTCAATATCCAACTAAGGATCCTAACCTCATCTTCATCACCATGGACCAGATAAATGGTCTGGTTGTTATCTACGACGCAATTGAATGGCCACATACCAAGTGGAGGTCTCACCAATTCTCCTGTCGAAAAGATTAGAGTAGCACCATCATACTTCCTGATTTCGTACGTCTGCGGGCCGCCGGGACGGTCACCATATCTGATTAGCAGGTAGTATTGATGATTCCAATCGCCAGAGTTAATCATGTGGCAAACTAAATTTTCCTCCGCAGTAAGAATGATTGTCTCTGTTGGACGATCAACAAGGTGAACCTTTATAATCCAACGGTGCCTACTAATATATTCACAATTAATCCAATTATTTGTATCTATCATTAAACCGTTGATTATTTTGTCATTGAGTGTCATTTCAGGATTAATGCCTGCTGAAAAGGTAATGGGGATATGTTCCCACTGCGGTCC
>JALGZU010000481.1 GCA_025774735.1 candidate division LCP-89 bacterium
AGCCGCTAACGTGGTTTTACCTACCCCGCCTTTGCCTGTTATGGCGATTTTCATGCTTCTTAAACCGTATCCCAGTTACTCCTAAACCATCTCTCCCATCGCCAGCGCCGGATGTTCGACAGCAACGAGATGCTCGGCCAATTTCTCGAGGTCGTCGGTTACGGTTTCGTCGGCGATCTTGTCCAACAGCTCCGGCGCGCCGATCTCCTCGTAGCGCTCCCGGAGTTTGTCACCCAGCCGGTTCTTGATGCTGGTCGTCATCCAGACCACGCGCTGCAATCCGCCGTCCGCCGAGATGAATTTTTTCGACAGTACGTACAGGATGCCGATGCCGATGAAACCAGGCGTCTGCTGACCGCCACCCACGACTTCCGCCAGGGCGGAGAAGGTCATGCCAGCCGGCGTCATCCCCTGGAACTCCCGATCCACGATCATGATGCCGCCGGTGCCCGGCAGCACGCAAGCGATCGCTTCGAAGCAGCCGCAGGACGTCATGGGATCGTCCATCATGGAGTAGGCGCTGAACTTTTCCACGCTCTGGTTCGATTTGACGTTCACGAAGTCATCCACGCCCTTCCATTTCCCCATCCCCGCATCGTAGCATTCGCCCTTAGCGACGGGCTGATTCCCACCCGTTGGATTGATCTCGTAGGCGGCTTTGCCGTCCAGCCAGTTGTAGGCCCCGCACAATCCCAGCCGTTCCGGAGTGATGATGCAGACGTGGTTAGGCGCATAGGACTGGCAGAGCTGGCAGGAATAGAATGTGTCCACGCTCTCATCAACCAGTTCGCCCATGCGTCGGTCGCGCACCTCGTAAGCGGCCTTGGCTTCGGTATAAAGTCGCTCGACGTCTTCGGAGTTGGTGTAGAGTTTTACCTGTACCTTGTCCACGATGGCGGGGAATTCGTTCAATAGCATGGACCTCAGCACAACGCCTAGGTGCCGGAGAGTGAATCCGGCGTTCCTGGCCGTCTTGGAAATCCGCAGCCAGATGGTGTCCCTCTGTCCCAGGTGCATCACCCCCATAGGCATGGACAGCATGGTGTGGATGTAGCGTTCCAGGATGCTCTCGAAATCCTTTTGCATCTTGCGCCCGGCGACTTCCACCCAGATCGCCAGTGGCAACTGCGCCGCTTCGTCCACGCCGTCGATTTCCGGGCCGATGACCTCGATCTTGCCGTCTTCGACCTCGTCAAGCTGTTTCATGGAGAGATATTCGAAGGCGGTGTTGTACTTCCCGCCGAATTCGATCTGCAGGTCGTCCTTACGAACACGTTCTCCTTCGAAAGCGGGCCCGTAGCGCACCGGGATGTCGATTTTCTGAATCTTGATTTTCACCCCGCGCACCTCAATGGCGCGCTGCGGCATCTCGTCGTGGGTGACGTTGGAAACGACGTGCTCGTAGGTGCAGATGCCCGTAGGCAGAATCTCGGGAATATCGGTATCAGCGATGACCGGGAAGCCGAAGTTGATTGCTCCGGCCGCAGTGGCGTATTTCTCGTCGTCGACTTCACCCAGCGCCAGCACGAAGGCGTGGACGCGCTGCTTGTTGTAGAGCAGGATGTCGCGGGCTTCTTTCAAGCCACCGGGATGCAGGCCACCGAAGGTCATGGCCGAACGCGCCGCGAAGCCGAGCGCCCAGATGGTCGCTGAAGTCTCTTTCCCGTACGGGACCAGGAATGTATCCCAGTTCATCTCCACGCCGGCTTCCGCCAGTTGTTCCGCCATGGAGACGCCGTTAGTGTGCGACGAAAGAAAGACGAGGATGTTGCGCTCCTGCAGGTCGCGCGCCAGTTTGACTGCCGCTTCGGTTGTGGGTAGAGCTCCCACGCAGGCGGCGAACCCCGGCATGCGCCCGTCCACCAGCTTGATCCCCTGTTCGCGCAGGATGGCGTCCGAAGTCGCCCCCAGCCAGATGTCATTGTAAGGGGCGGGATTGCGGGCGTATTTCAGCCCTTCGATTAGCTCCTGGGCGAAGAGCGTCGCCATACCCGCGTCCAGAGCGGCTCCCAGATAGGGCAGCCAGAGTTCGTCCGTCGGTTCCGGCGGCAGGAGGCTCTTGCAGTGTTGCATCGCTTCCTGCACGTCACCCAGCCTGGCCACTTTCAAGCCTAACATGGCGTAAATGACCGGCAGGTAGTAGGCGGTATCAGGCAAATCGATGCTCTTGTCGGCGCCCAGTTCGTCCAGGGCGCGGGTGATCTCCTCTTCTGCCCGTTTTACGACCTTGTGGGCTCCTCGTATGGCTGCTGTTGCGATGATCCGGGACATGGGGTATCTCTTCTGTTCAGTCTGGGTACTACTCGGCTTCCTTGATTTCGTACGTATGTTTCACCAGCGCCACTTCCTTCACCATGGCGATGGCTCCGCAGTATTTATCATCCGTCAGTGCGATAGCTCGGTCGACGTTGGCTTTCTTGATCTCCGTACCGGTCAAGATGTAGTGGAAATGGATTTCTGTGAAGATCTTGGGATGATCCGGCGCCTGCTCCGCCTCGACATGCACTTCGAAGTCGTCCAGATCGACCTTCTTCTTCAGCAGGATCGACAGGACGTCCATGGATGCACAGCCGGCGATGCCCATCAGCATCAGCTCCAGGGGGCGGGAAGCCGCGTCCAATCC
>JALGZU010000482.1 GCA_025774735.1 candidate division LCP-89 bacterium
CTTGACTTTTTGTCCGTCAATTAAGCGGGTGACGCCGGCGGTTACAACGAGTTCTCCTTCCGACAGCCCTTCCAGGATTTCCAGGCCGTCAGAAGTCAACTCACCGATCCGGACGTCCCGGCGTCTCACGACGCCCAGACCCTGGTCGCCCGGTTCCATGATGAAGACGTACCGCCCCTGACGGTCCTCGCCCACAGAAACCGGCGGAACCAAGATGCACTCCCGGGCGCTACCGGTCTCGATGCGAAATGAGACCTCTGCGGCCATACCCGGCCGAATCTCCCGTGCGGTTTCCTTCAAACGAAGGATCAGGGGAAAAGTGGTCACAAAGCCGGTGGGTGTGACACCCACTTCCGTCACCGTGGCATCGAAAGTTTTACCGGGTAGTGCGTCGAACGTTACCGAGGCGGCAATGCCCGCCTTGACCTGTGCGATCATGACTTCAGGAATCGTGACTTTTACCTCGGGATACGCTCCCGAAGTGAGCTTTACGATCGCCCGACCGGCCGCCACGTTTTCATTGACTTCCACGCTGACATCGGCAATAGATCCCTTCACGGGCGCCGTCAGACGGGTGTATTTGACTTGTAGCTGGGCCAACTCCAACCGCTTCTCCACGGAACGGACGGCTGCATCAGCGGATTCATACATCGCCCGGGCGGCATCCAGCTCGCTTTTAGGGATTGTACGGTTAGCGTAGAGTTCCTGCACCCGCTCATACTGGGCCTTGGTGTTGCGAGCCTGGGCCAGGGCCTGTTCAAGCGCCGCCTCGGCCTCCTGCACCTGCAGTTCGTAATCCCTGGGATCGATTTCGGCGATGAGTTGTCCCCCGCGGACCGTATCTCCCACGTTCACGAGCACGTCTCTTACGGTACCGGGTACTTTAAAGCTCAAACTGGACTCCAGGCCGGCCCGGGTAGTGCCGGAAAAGGTACGGATGCGGCTGCCGCCGGTGGCGAAAACCTGCTGATACCGCACCGGGCGAACGATCGGCTTGGCCTCCTGTTTTTCCTGTGAGCATGAAAATAGCAGCAGAACCGATGAGAGTATGCCGATCAGTTTAGAAAAACGATGTTTACACATGGTTTACCTCAGCAAATTTATCGACCGGGCTGGTTATCAGTACTATATCTTTGGTGCTAAGGGCGTGAGGGCAACGCGCCGCGTTCCTCAAGGTACTTTTCCAGCCTCTCAATCGCCTTCCTGTTCTCTTCCGCCGTCGCTAAGACGTCAAAGCTGCCTATAGCTCGCTGTATGTTCATGTAATCGATCAGAAAATCGTAAATGGCATTGGCGGCGACCTGGTCACTCACCAGAGCGGTGTTCTGTGCGTCTAACAGTACCAGAATCGATACAGTGCCTCTACCGTAGGCATCGGAAACCACCTCCAGACTCTTGTCAGCCGCTTCTGCGCCTGCTCTTGAGAGGGCAATGGCTGCGAAGGATGAACCTGCCAGGTGCAGAGCCGATCGAATGCGCTGCTCAATCCGGTCTGCCAAGGCATCCCGTTGCCTTCGCAGCTCTTCGAGTTCTTCCCTGGCCTGGACGTAATCGGCACGCCTGGAACCCCCGGAATAAATCGGCAACGCCAGGTTCACCCCGATACTCCAATTAGTGTCATCGGCCGTTGTCGGGAAGTCCGCACCCGCGCCATCCTCCCAGAGAAGGTTGGAAATGTCTCCCTGCAGAGCCAGAGTCGGTGACCAATAGGCTCGCCCCGATGAAGACTTCGCCCGCTCTGCGGCGGCGATGAGCGCATCCATCTGGGCCAACTCCGGGGAGGCCTTTAAGCCATCTTGAACCATGAAATCCCGCACATTGTCGAAGCTCCACGGATTGGTAATATAACTGAAAAGCCGTTCATAGGAGATACGTAGCGCGGGATCGTCCAGACCGACCTCTTGAGTGGTGAAAGATTCCTCCGACGGCCTGTCAAGGATACGATTAAGCTCGATTTCAGCCAGGTTGCGCTGTGAATTGGCTGCGATAACTGCCTTTCGGCCGGCGGCGATTTCAGCTTCCCATCGGTAAACCTCCGCCGGGCCGGCCACTCCCACGGCCTCGCGAACCTGAGCCGCTTCTAAATTCGAACGGGTAAGACTTACGTTATTCTTTTGAATTTTCTCGACGGTTTTGATCCTGAGAACGTTCAAGTAGGCCACGGCCGCTTCAAGAGCCACATCCAGTCGTACTTTCTCCCGTTCGGCTTCCCGGGACAGCTGCAGGTCCTTCTGAATGGTGACGTTCGCCCAGGCAGGCTCGGCAAAGATGACCTGACTCAATCCGGCTGCTGCGGTGAAGCTGCGTTCAGAATATTGCCCGAAACTGGCTTCGGCTCGGTCATCGTCGATGATTGCACCGGTTCCCGAAACCGACAACTGAGGCTTCAGTCTCGCCCAGGCGCTGCTAATCTCTTCGCGACCCGCGGCGACGTTATGATCTCGTGCGGCCAGATCCAAATTTACGTGGATTGCTTCTCGCACGGCCTGCGGCAGAGTCAAGTGTCTGCGAACATCCTTCCGTTCTTCGCCGATGAGATCGGCCTCAGTCAGAACCGACCAGGGGGGGTAAACGCCGATGGCAGCGGCGGTTGTCATGTTTATGGACAGGCGCTGTCCGGGTG
>JALGZU010000483.1 GCA_025774735.1 candidate division LCP-89 bacterium
ACCGCTGGCTGGCTCTGGGTTGGAATGGTTCCGAACGACAGGTCAAGCGTTTGAATATCGGCATCTCCATCATGGCCGTGATGGTTATCCCCATCGCTGTCAGCGTCCACACCGTGGTTTCCTGGGTCTTCGCCATGACCATCCAGCCCATGTGGCATTCCACGATCTTCGGACCCTACTTCGTGGCGGGCGCGATCTTCTCGGGCATCGCGGCCCTGATCATCGCCATGGCGGTCATACGCAAAGCGTATCACCTGGAAAATTACCTGAAGCCCGTACATTTCAACTATCTCTCCAGCCTGCTGCTGGTGATGACCCTGCTCTGGTTCTACTTCACGTTCGCTGAACATCTCACCACATTTTACGGCGGCGAGCCCTCTCACATGGCCGTCTTCTGGGAAAAAATCAGCGGGCGCTATGCTCCCTATTTCTGGGCGATGTGCACGTTCTGCTTTGCGATCCCGATGTTCATTCTCGTGAACAAGAGATTTCGTACCATAACGGGTTCGGTAGTCGCTTCGATTTCGATCATCATCGGCATGTGGCTGGAACGCTTTATGATCGTGGTTCCGACGCTCGTCAATCCTCGTTTACCGTACGAACGCGGTATTTATCACCCGACCTGGGTAGAAATTTCAATTACCGCCTCGTGTTTCTCCTGCTTCATCCTTTGCTACGTCCTCTTCACCAAGTTTTTTCCCATCGTTTCCATCTGGGAAATTCGTGAAGGTAGGGAGGAAGGCGTGGATGAGACTCTGGATCGGATAAAAACTTACTTGCCGGATACTCCAAATGGTTCACCGGCTGCGATAGATGCACCATCATCCGCCAAAATTCCAGGATCTTCTTCATGAGAAACGTTATGAAATATACATTGATCGTTGGTTTGCTCCTTCTGTCCGCCATTGCAGCATGGGGGGAAGATCCCTCCTGGCTCCCGGAAGATCCGTTGAAGGGACATCGGGTCTTCGAAGATAAAAGTTGCAGCAAATGCCACTCCATTTTGGGTGATCAACCCGGAATTGGACCCGACCTGGGGAAGGATCTGGTTTTTGGGTCGTTTTTTGACTTGGCAGCTACAATGTGGAATCATTCCCCCAGAATGTCAAACGTAATGCGCCAGAACTACATTCAGCGGCCGGAATTCCTCTCGGAGGAATTCAAGGAACTGGCCACGTTTCTCTATTATCTTCGTTATCTGGGTGAGCCCGGCAATCTAACACGCGGGAAAAGACTTCTGAGCGAAAAAGGCTGCCTCAGCTGCCATGCTCTGGCCGGTCAAGGCGGTGACCGAGCTCCAGACTTAGAACAGATGACGGTTTATGCCTCTCCCCTGTTCCTGGTACAGGCGATGTGGAACCACGGTCCTGAAATGGAGACCGAGATGCGCTCCCTCGAACTGACCCGGCCTCGTTTTGAAGGTCGGGAGATATTAGATTTGGGAGCTTACATTCGATCGCTAACCAGAGAGGGTCGGAAAGAGTCGGTCTACATGACGCCGGGCAATCCCCGCCAGGGAGAATTGTGGAATCACGGTCCGGAGATGTGGCTGCGGATGTCCGAACTCGGTCTTCCTGAGCCCACGTTCAATGGAGCTGAAATGGCCGACGTCATCGCCTATATCTTCTACGTGAAGTTTGCCGGTGAACCCGGTTATTCCAGGAGATGCACTGCATCGAATGTCACGTACCGGGAGGAAGTGGTTCCGGTCCCGACTTGACCTTGAGCCAGGCGTTCGATTCTCCCTACCATTTAGCCGCCGTGCTCTGGAACCATGCCCCCAAGATGGAGAAAAAATTGGTCCAGCGCAATTTGTTGTGGCCGGAATTTAAGGAAGGTCAAATGGCCGATTTGTATGCCTTCTTAAATTCCATTACCCGTTAATAAGCCGAGGATGGTATGACTTTGAAGCTATATCGAAACAGGCGAAAGTGTAGCCGCATTCCGGCCGTCCAGGCGAAAGTGTAGCCGCATTCCGGCCGTCATGTTAATTCTGTTCCTTCTGGCGCCCCTTCAGTCCGCCGAGGCGAAACCGAGCAAGGGAATTCATATAGCTGTTATAATTCCACTTTCCGGGCCTACGGCTACCTACGGTATAGACTGCTTGGCGGGTATTAATTTGGCTGTCGAACGGATCAATGAAAGTGGCGGGGTGAAGGGAGAACTCTTGGTTCTGGAAGTCAGAGATAACCAGGGTGATCCCTTACGGACGGCGCAGGAAGTGAAATCACTGGTTGATAAAGGTGTCCTGGCAATTATCGGAGCGGTTACCAGCAACAATACTATAGCGGCGGCAACCGTGGCCCAGAGTGAAGGGATCCCTCTTCTCACCCCTTACGCCACGCATGCAGCCGTCACAGAGGTTGGAGATTACATAAGCCGAATCTGTTTCACTGACTTGCAACAGGCCAGCGTCATGGCATCCTATGCCTATGGCGCCCTGGGAATGCGCAGAATGGCCGTCCTATCTGAACACGGAAGCCGATATTCGGAAAGCCTGGCTGAATATATCGAAACTGAATTCAGGCAATTGGGTGGCGAAATCGTTATGGCCAGATCCTTCAGATCGCTGTCCGCAGAGGTACCTAAATACCTGAAACAATTCAAATCCTTGGCTCCGGATGCGATATTCATACCGGTGTACTATGCGGAAGCCGCAGTTATTGCCAAAGAGGCTGCCAGATTGGAGGTGTGTAACAATCTCTTGGGCGGGGATGGATGGGAATCCCGAATGTTCTTCGATTTGGTAGGCGATACCCTACGCAGCCTTCAAATCCACATCACCAGCCATTTCAGCATTGAAGATTCCAGACCCGTGGTGCGTAGATTCGTCGATGACTTCAATCGAACGAACAACCGGATGCCGACAGCCTTGTCTGCTTTAGCCTATGACGCCGGGCTGGTGCTGGCTGAAGCCCTGGCGCGTTCGCCCCAGGTGAATCGTTCTGCCTTGAAGGAGGCGATCAACAGCACCGATAACTTCGAAGGCGTCACCGGCAGCATTTCCCTGAATGAAAAGAGGGATCCGCGAAAGGGAACCTATATCCTGCACGTTCAGGATAATGGATTCCACTTGAGAGTTGCCGGGATGAAATCCAATTGAGATCGTGGGATGCTCGCCTGTACCTGACGCTCCCATGGGAGGATTCGAAATGAAACGCACTCTGGTTAAGATGATACTGAACTGCAGCCGACTCTTTTTATGCTTAATCATCGGTCTGCTCCTGATGGGAGCCATGGTGGGCAATGCTCAGGAGGAGGCGACCGTACCCTACACGCTCTTCGATATAGAGCCACACGGGTATAGTTCCAGTGAGGTTTGCGCTCGCTGCCATGTAGACATCTACGCCGACTGGAAAACATCCATGCATGCACAGTCACTGGACGATCCCATCTTTCAGGTAGCGCTGCTGCAGGCGCAGGTGGATCACGGCGAGAAGATTCGTGAATACTGCCTGTTTTGCCACGCACCCCTCGTGCAATATACCAAAGACTTCTTCCTGAGAGATCCGGTTACTCGCGAAGGCGTTACCTGCGATTTCTGCCACACCATCACGGCGGCCCGGCCGGGGGATCGTGAAAAACCGTACGACCTTCAACCGGGATTGATCAAGCGTGGACCTTTCAAGGACGTCACTTCGCCAGCCCATGAAACCATGTCATCCGACATTCACCTTCGATCCGAATTCTGTGGAGGCTGTCATGAACTGATCAACGCCAATGGAGTCCGGGTGATGGGCACCTATACTGAATGGAAGGAAGGACCCTATCCCGCTGAAGATGTTCATTGCCAGAATTGTCATATGCCCATGACCTTCGAGAAAAAAGTGGTTGAACCCAAAGTAAAAAAAAGCACTAACTTTGTGACAGCACATGAATTTCGCGGCGGCCATTCCCAGATCAACCTCCGGCACGCCGCAACCGTAGATCTGGAAGTCATTCGTGAAGGGCGCACCGCCAGAGTTACCACTTACGTAACCAATGCTGAATCGGGTCATAAACTCCCCACGGGTACGCCGGCCCGCAGGGTCGTTCTCCTCGTCACTGCAACCGACGAAGAAGGAAATATAGTTGCCAAAACGCGCCGGGTATATCGTAAAGTTCTGGTGGACAAAGATGGGGTAATCCTGGAGGACAATGCCGATCTCATTTTGCGGTCGGTGGCTATTTACCAGGACAATCGAATCTCCCCCAAGGAGACTCGCAAAGAAGAATTTGTATTGGATCTGCCGCCTGATGCTAAAGAAATACATATCGAGGCAGAGTTGAAGTACGAATTCGAGACCCCGGTGATGTACACTCAGAAAATGGAGGTCGAAATGGCCAAGGATACGGAAATATTGAAAATCCGCTGATCTCCCCTCCACCAATCCAACCGCTTCCAATCTGCATCTCATTTCTCGTTAATCCTCCTACTCCGCACGCAGCAATCCTTAACATATTTGGAATTTTTGCGTATATTATTAAGATAACTGAATAGGACAGACACC
>JALGZU010000484.1 GCA_025774735.1 candidate division LCP-89 bacterium
GTCTGAAATCCTCCACTGTCCGTAAGAATTGGGCCATCCCAGGCCATCAGCCTGTGCAGACCTCCCAACTGCGCCACCAGATCCGATCCGGGTCTGAATTCGAGGTGCAGGGCGTTCGATAGGACGATCTGAGCCCCTGCGTCACGCAGTTCCTCCGGTGAAATACCCTTAACGGCTCCGTAAGTTCCCACCGGCATGAAGGCCGGAGTCGAGATGATACCGTGAGGCGTCGTCAGTCGGCCCAGCCGGGCGCTGGAAGTCGAATCCCGGGCCAGGACTTCGAATTTGAAGCCGTCTTCCCATTCGATGCTGCTCATACCGGCATGAACTCCAGCGACCGATTCAGCAGATCGATCCGACTCGGTGTGACGGTCAGAGCATCTCCGATGGCGAGGTGGCTGCCATCGCCACTCTTTTTCGCATAGTGTGAAGGTTTTTTTCTGCGAGGGCGGAAACTGATGCCACTGCGTTCGTCCAACGCTCCTTCTATGAAGAGATTCTCCAGGCTGATATAAAATTTATCCCTCGACGCTTCGACGAAACAGGCGGGGAAAGCTTCATTCTGGTGTTCCTGCAGATACAGCAATCCCGCCAATTTGCCCGCCTCGCGCTCCACCTCTGCAATCAATCGTTCGCGTTCTGAGATGACCTCGCATAGCAGGTCGAGCTTTTCTCTGAGTGCCCCTTTTGAGTCAACTTTATGATCGTCGATTAAATATTTCCAGATAAGACGATGAACCGTCAGATCCGCATAACGGCGGATGGGTGATGTGAAATGAAGATACCGCTTGAACCCGAGTCCGAAGTGCCCGCGTGCCCGGGTGTCATACCGAGCCAGCATCAGCGCCTTGCGAGCGACCACGGATACCACTTCAGCTGGGAAGCGCCTCCGCACCTCGTCCAGCAGTGCAGAGACCCGTTGCGCCGTTATTAATTCGTCCGCGGGCCATTCACACCCGGCGTCCGCCAGGTAATCGGCCACCTTCTGACGCTTTTCAGCGTCCGGAGGCGGATGAACGCGGAAGAGCTGTGGCATGTCATCGCCCAGCTTTTCCGCCCAGATATCTGCGATGGCTCGGTTGGCTGCGAGCATAAACTCTTCAATGAGTTGATGACTCTGCAGACGAGGCTGGCGAAAGATCGCCAGCGGCGCCGCGTGTTCAGCCCAGAGAAATCCAGGCTCTGGTAAGTCGAAATCGACGCCACCTTCGGCCAGCCGGCGCTTCAGCAACACTTTCGCCAGACGCCACATCTGACGCAGATGGCTCTGCAGTTCCGGATCATGTTTATCAGCCTCGACGCCGGATTTACCCTTATCGAGGTATTGTTGAGCCGTTTCGTAGCTGATCAACCGGCGGATGCGCACCCGCGAGGGGACCACCCGGCGGGATAATATCTTGCCATCTTTATCGATGCTCACCAGGATCGATAGCGCCAGCCTATCCTTTCCCGTTTTGAGACTGCAGAGTTCGCCCGGCAGTTTCGGGGGCAGCATGGGGAGATGGTGATGTTGAAGGTAAACGCTGAAGCTGCGCTTCCGGGCTTCCTCGTCGATCTGTGAGCCTTCAGGAACGTAGCGGCTGACGTCGGCGATGTGCACGCCCAGCAGGTAATGCCCTTTCGAATCCCGACGCAACGAGACGGCGTCATCGTGATCCTTGGCATCTGCAGGATCTATTGTCACGACAAATTCTTGTCGAAGGTCCTCGCGGACGCCCCGGCGGGACGGTTCCACCCTGATGCCAGCAGCTTCACGAACTGCACCGGCAGGATAGTCTTCATCGAATCCGTAAGAAGCAATCAATCCCTTTTCGGCGATTCCCTTTTCGGTCGGCGGGCCCAGGACCGATACGATCCGACATGACGGCAGGGGGTAGCGGCGTCGGATGCCGGGCAAGGTAACGAGTGCCCAATCGCCGCTGTTCAACGACCGCTTCCCTTTCCCGGTATCCACCTTCGCCTGGAAGGCCAGTGGGCCTGATTTCAATTCCGCCAACCAGTCACCATCCCTGAATGCCAATCTGCCCAACAGAGGAAGCCGGCAGCTCTCGTCGACCTCAAGTATACGGCCTTCGGGCCCCGCTTCATGACCGCTGTCGAACACGCTGACGGTTATCCGGTCACCATCGCAGGCTTTGCGCGCCTCCCGGGCGCCGATAAAGACTGAAGGCTTGTCCCCGCGATCCACGAATCCATAGCCGTGCGGGGTCAACCGCAAAATTCCCTCAATGACGACTGCTTTCTGAGGGATAAATAGGCGCCGTTTACCGCGCCGCTCGATCTCGCCGCTGTCAAAGAGCTGATGCAGGATACGCCGGAATTCGGTATACTGCCGTTGCGACAAGCCGAGGTGCCTGAAGAGGGATTTGATGCCAAAAGATCCGGGATGTTCAGCCACGGCAGCGAGGATCGCTTTCTGCAGCGTCTCGTCGCGTTTTTTCAGCGTTTTTTTGCGACCAGGTAGCGGGGCTTTCCGTTTAGGTCGTCTCTGACGTGCTCTTCCCATCCCAATTGTTTGAAAATTTGTTGAACCTGCGATCCCTGGGTTTCACCGATTTCACAGATCAGGGTACTGCCGGGGTGTAAGAGACCTAAGCTCACCCTGGCAAGTGTT
>JALGZU010000485.1 GCA_025774735.1 candidate division LCP-89 bacterium
CCCCCTCCGACTGCAAGATTATCGAAGCAACGTTCCAGTTCAACGGCGGTATGGGCGGGGATGCGGACGTCTTTATCTGGAGCATGGCCCCCGATTTCGATCCGGAGAACTACTGGGATAACGATGAACCCGGCTGGCCCTGGGGTTCACAGGGATCGGCTCCCTCACCGCTGGGAGAAGTTCTGGCAGGTCCCATTACTTTTTCCTTCAGTAGCTCTGGTGACTGGCAAAATATCACCTTCGAAGATTGGGGTTATCCCCCCGAAGTTCTCGACGTTGGCAGCGATCCCTTCTTCATCGGCTACGTGCTGCTGGGCGGAGGAGCTCAGCCGTACTATCCCTCCATTCTGGGCGATGCCGGTGACGACCGCCCCTACCACAGCCTCTGCTGGCTGACCGATCCTCAGGGTATCTATCCTGGAGAGTCGGGCTGGTGGGCTTACGGCATCGACTGGATGCTGCGCTCCACGGTAGATCTCTACGGCGATCCGCCGCCGGAGATCACCGATCTCGAGGATCCTCCCGACACCTATCTGGCCGGACCCTACACGATCACCGCATCAATCGTAGACCGTGTGGCGGGCGGTGGGCCCGGTATCATCGCCGAAGCCCGCCTGATTTACTCGGTTGACGGCGCCCCGGAAGATACGGTTATGATGGTGAATACGGTAGGGGATGAGTACGTGGGTGACATTCCTGCAGTGTCAGTCGGTTCGCTGATCAACTTCCGCGTGGAAGCCGATGACAATATCGGCACGACCACGATTGCCCCGGACCTGGCCGGCTACAATTTTTCTTATCTCCAGCCCAGCGGAGCCGACATCCTCCTGGTCAACGATTCGGCCGGCAACGAAGGCTTGAACGTTTACATGGATGCTCTTCAAAACGGCGGCTACCAATACGATTACTGGTACATCAACTACGGCGATCCCCTCGATATGGGCTACCCGGGCTCCGACGTGATCAACACGGGTATTTATGCCCATCTTATCTGGTACACCGGAATTAATTGGATGGGCTCGCTGCCCGACAACGACGCCGATCTGAGTGTCGATCCTGTCGCCAACTTCATGGATGATGGCGGCGACTTCTTTCTCTCCAGCAGCGATTACATCGGTTACGCCTTCAATCCGGACGACTGGGACGAATTTACCGCCATTCCCGGCACCTTCATGTTTGACTACCTGTTCGTCGAATCCGGCTGGTCCGATTCGCATTTAGATCCCTACACCGGCCAATCCTCCGATACTCTCTACATCGGTGTAGATGGTGACCCTGTTTCGGGTGAATTCTCCAACACCTACTTCGGTAATCACCCCGACCCGAACTGGAACGACTTTTGCTACCCACTGCCTATGGCTGAAACCTGCTTCCTAACCGAAATCGATGACGAACCGGCGGGCATCCGCTATGAGGGTCTCTATAGAATGGTTTTCCTCCCTTGGCCGCTGGAATACTGCGACGATTGGATGGTCTCCGAGGGCATCCTCCAGAATGTGCTGGAATATTTCGAAACCGCCGGACCCGGGCTTACCGTCACCCTGATACCCTACAATCCCCCCATCCAGATCCCGGCCACCGGCGGCAGTTTCGACTTCAACGTTGAAATCGCTAACATCCTGCTACAGCCACAGACCTTCGATGCATGGATCATGACCACTTTGCCCAACGGCATGCAGTTCGGCCCGGTCCTCGGACCCGTAAATCTAACTCTGACTGGCGCGCAAATACTAGACCGCGACCGTACTCAGGCCGTGCCCACCGGAGCCCCTGCCGGTAATTACATCTACACGGCCTACCTGGGAGTTTACCCCTTCGAAGTTTTCGATCAGGATCAGTTCTCCTTCGTAAAGCTCGCCACGGGAGACGGTGTCCCTGTGGATGAGTGGTCGAACAGCGGCGAACCGTTCGATGCCTGGCTGACCCCACCCGACACCGGGATTCCCGATCAGTTCGCCCTCTATGCCACCTATCCCAATCCCTTTAATGCGACAACGAGGTTATCGTTCGCCCTGCCGGAAGCGGCCAGGGTTAATCTGAAAATCTACGACGTGTCCGGCCGCCTGGTGGCGGAATTGATCGACGGCTGGAGGGATGCCGGCGTACACGAAATCGCCTTCGACGGATCGGGTTTAGCGTCCGGCATCTATATCGCCCGTATCCAGGCCGGATCCTTCAGCGCCACCGGCAAAATGGTGCTGGTGAAATAACGAATTACCGACAATAAACAATTGTAGGGGCGGACCTGTGTGTCCGCCCCTTTTCATATTTGTTTGTCCCTACCAAAAAATTTTCATTATTTTTATTGAGGGTCTTGACAAACGGGAAACATTTCACTATATTATGACAAACTGTTTTAATTTACACAGTTTATTTAGAGGAGGCTTGTCATGAGAACGTTAATTACGTTTATCGCATTACCCTGTCTTCTGCTTATGACGCTGTTCACCGTGATCGGACAGACCCAGATCGAGTACATCATCCAGTATGATGGTGGCGTATCGGTTTACTACTCCGGCCGTCCCCAACCCCTGGATACGGTCGGCGTCTGGTTCGAACCGCCCACCGAATGCCAGATTCTATCGGGACAATTTCAGATCAACAACAACATG
>JALGZU010000075.1 GCA_025774735.1 candidate division LCP-89 bacterium
GCCAGTACACTGAAAAGCATAAAGAAGCTGATTAACAACCAGTGAGGAAACATACTGGAATAGGAATACACGATCCTCTCGCCTGTGGGCTGTAAGATGCCCAAGGTATTTTCAATCGGGGTCTTCAGGAAGAGTGCCAATAAGAGTAATGCCGTTGGGATGCCCAAAAGGAGCGGGATAGTTTGGGGCTCGTTCGCCCATCTACCGAGGAAACGAGGGAAAGCCCAGTGTTGCACGGCCGCCTGCCGGACAGCGGCCAACACGTCTCCCGGCCGGGCGCCGCGGGGGCATTTTGTCGAGCAGTCGTTGCATTGGTGACAGAGCCAGACGTCCGGATCTCTCAGAAGGCGGTCTTTCATTCCCCAGGTGGCCCAGGCCATTTCCTTTCGAGGAAAGGGTTCCGGATCCGGGGAAATCTCACAGGTTACAGAACAGGTTCCACACTGCATACACTTCTTAAAAAGATCTCCGCCTTGCCTGCCGAGCATCCGGATGAAATCCAGATCCGGCTCGACCAAAACCGGCTTGCCGTTTTCGGAGGGAGCAGAAATGGTTTGCGGGCTTTTCTGCGCTGTTGTCTCAGGTTCATCCTGAGAGTTTTTTTCGTCAGGTTCCACCACTGTATTTCCTCTAACCGCTTCCTTGAAATGGTATTATATGACCACAAAATGCAAGCTGTGGATATCTATCATAGTCCCTTGAATGGATTCATGCCGATCTCTTCGATCATCTCCGCGAAGTTGTTGAAAATCTCGGGGAGCTTATCGTACTCGGAGATCTGCAGTTGATGGAGCTCCACTCTCTCATTCTCCATGGCCATCTGTTCCAGTTTTTCCCTGATGTTTTCGCCCCGGGTATCGGCCAATTCGCTCCCCTTAATGAAGTGGCATTGATAATCGTCCCCGTACTTACAACCGATCAATATAACTCCGTCAAAGCCCGCCGATATCGCATCCTTGACCCAGGCCACATTCATCGATCCCAAACATCTCACCGGAATAATTCGAACAAAGGGACTGTACTGAAGGCGGTGCTGACCTACAAGGTCCATGGCCGGAAAGGCATCATTTTCACACAGGAGCGCCAAAATCCTCGGTTTTTCCTCGAACTCATCCGGTACCTGTACCGCTTTGATCATTGATGCGACGATACTCACCGAATAGTCTTTAAAGGAGACGATTCGCTCGGGGCAGGCTCCCATACACACTCCGCATCTGCGGCATCGAGTCGGCCAGGGGAGTGGAGTACCTTTCTCATCCTCATTGAGCACCCCGAAAGGGCATTCCTCGGTGCAGCGTTTGCACTGAGTACAATTCTGCATAAAGAATTCGGGATAGGATTTATCGCCTGAGCGGGGATGAACCGCCTCCCCTCTGGCGGTCATCTCAACGCATTGAATCGCTTTTAGGGCGGCGCCCGTCGCATCCTCTCGGGCGCCTATACCGTCCATAGGCTGGCGAACGCTCCCGGTAGAATAAATTCCGGTGCGACGGCTTTCGTATGGGAAGCAGATGAAATGCGAATCCGGAAAACCGTATTGAAGGATCGGCAGGTCGGATCCCTGACGATATGACAGGTTTAAAATTTCGGTGCCCTCGTGATGTTTGAGCTGCTCCACCATTTCTGCGGCTCTCTCTCGCTGAACATCCGACTCTCCATCCGTCACAGCAATTTTCGCATCCTCCAGTGCCCGGATCGCTTCGCCATCAGCGGAATTCGGTATCATTCCCGCCGCGAGAACCACCATATCCACCTTAACCTGAATTTGCTCGCCGGGCATCGTGTTCTTGGCGGTGACGGTCAGTTTTCCATCGTCATCCCGGGTGACGTCAGCAACTTCTCCTTTAGTGAGAAATATTCCGGGATCTTCCTGAACCCTTCTATAGAAATCCTCATAGAGCCCTGGTGTGCGCATGAACTCGTAGAAGATGTACGCCTTGGCATCGTCATCGCCTTCACGCAGATACAGGGCCTGCTTGAGTGACGTCAGGCAACAGATCGAAGAACAGTAGGAATGATGTTCTTTATCCCTGGACCCTCCGCATTGAATAAAGGCGATGCTTTTTACCTCCTTACCATCTGAAGGACGGGTGATTCGGCCCTGGCTCTTGACCATCTCTTCTAAATCGACATTCCGAACCACGTCATCAACTTTGCCATAGGAAAGAGTATCGCGAGGTTCCACAGGTTTCCAACCGGTAGCCTGGATTACCGCGCCGACACGGAATGTGTCCAGAACATCGCCATCCGGTTTACCGTTTGCGGCCGATTTTAAAGTAACATCAAACAGCCCGGGAGCACCGGTAATGTCGCTCGTGAAGGCTGAGGTGTACACCTTGATTCGTGGATCCCCCTCGACCTCGGTTATCAGTTCATCAACGTTGACATCCTCCAAATCACGAAACGGGGCTTTCGTTGGAATGGATTTATGCTGTTTCGCTAACCAGCCTCCTAATTTGTCCGTCTTTTCAACCAGACGGACTTCATACCCAGCTTTTGATGATTCCAGCGCTGCTGTCAAACCGGCGATTCCTCCACCGACGACCATGATGTTTTCATCGATAGCCTCTTCTGACTGGAAGGGTTCCAGAGGTTCCATCTTCTGTAATTTAGTGATATACATGCGGAGATAATCCTCCGCCAGCATCTGCGTGTTCTCCTCGGTTGCCGGTTGACACCACACCACATGTTCGCGCATGGCGATTTTCTCTACGATTACATCCTGGGGAAACATGTCTTCGGTGTAGCGACGAGGGGATATTCCAGCGATGAGTACCTTATTTAAGCCTTCGCTCTTGATATCTTCGTTTATTGATTCCAGGTCCGGCTTTTCGCAGGAGTCAATCTTGTTGCAGAATGACACGTTAAAATCGTCATTGGCGATCTTGCACAAGGCATCGATATCAAGCGCCTCAGCTATTCCGTAACCGGTGCAGATGAATACGCCGATTTTATCTTCCATTAATTCACTCTCCTCTGTTGAGGTATTGAATCGCTCTGAGTGTGGCTGCAGTCGCATCTTTTGTTGTGCGGGAGACGTCGCACGGCCGCTTAACGCAACCGGCCGTGTACACCCCCTCGACGTTTGTATCTCCATCTATAAAGCCGTAATCATCATATTTCAGTTCAAAAGGGATTTTAGCGTCAGAAGTACTGGGTACCATACCGGTTGCCAGAACTACCAGATCGAATCCCTGGTGTAGATTTTCTCGAGATAGGGTATCTTCCACATCCAGTATCAAGTTTTTATTTTCAGGTTCTTCACTAATCTTAGCGACCTTGCCTTTGATGAAAGAGACATTTCCATCTTCGAGCAGATCGTAATAGAACTTCTCCTCGCGACCGATTGTGCGGATGTCGATGTAAAAAACAGTGATTCTGGCGTTTTCGTTTTTCTCCTTGATGTACCTGATCTGCTTCAACGAGCCCATGCAGCAGACCGCCGAACAGTAGGGGAGATGGTTTTCATCCCTCGATCCGGCACACTGTACGAACGCCACATTCTCTGTTTTTTTGCCGTCGGACGGCCGAATGATTTCCCCGGCGGTGGGACCTCCGAGGGCGGCTAATCTCTCCATCATAACGTTGGTGATTACATTCTGGTATTGTCCAAATCCCAGGTCATCAAGCTTCGTTGCGTCATAGGGCTGCCAACCCGTAGCGATAATGACAGCCCCGACTTCAACCTCGATCTCTTCTGCCGCCATCTCCAGATCGATAGCTCCGGAAGGACAGATTTCGCTAAGTTTCTCAGCATCAGTTTCGGACAGGGCTTCTCGATCAAGGGCAAAAACAGGAGGATAAGCCATATCATGTGGTAAATAGAGCGCTTTGGTTTTGTCCATCCCATAGTTGAAATCATTGATCCGCTCGGAAGTCAATTGTTCAGGCATGGAATCATCGATGGAATGCATCCCGGTCACATACCTCGGTCTAATTCGGATCCTGGCTTTGAAATCACCGGCATTACCTGAGATCTCCTCGACCGTTGCCAGCGTATGAACAGTTATTTTGGGATTCTGCTTTATCCTGCGAACATTGATTTCGAATCCGCAAGTCGGAGGACACATTTTGGGGAAATACCGGGACATGCGCATCACGCGTCCACCAAGATAGGCCTCTTTCTCCACCAGGATAATCGGGTATCCGACTTCAGCAGCATCCACCGCCGCCGTCATCCCCCCAATCCCCCCGCCGATTACAAGAATGGGTTTTTCATTATCCTTCATGAACTATCCTTCAATCTAACTACAGAATGTTTATTGGGATTGTGTTTATCAATCTCTCAACAAGAAAAAGCACCACCAAATCAACCTTCTGAGTTTGACTCGGTGGTGCAAATCTAGTTCGGCTAACTCAATCCAAGACGGTTGAATTGGAACTTAGGGTTAATGTTCGTGAATAATTATACAAATTTAAGCTTCTACAGCGTTAATATCAATAAAAATTCATAAATTTCGCTGAAAGCCATCAAAACTTCACCAATTAGTCGGGTGCTTTAATGAGTATAATTCTACTTTGACACACTAATTTATATTATAGGATACCTGAAGATTGCACCTTGTGGTGGGAGATACGGTAACAAGAATGATTTTCAGCAGGAAAAATAACGGCTTAGAATCGTTCCTAAGCCGTTATTTACTATTTTATAGCGGGGGAAGGATTTTCCCAAGGGGACTCCTTCGGAGGAAGCTTTGACCTTTGGGTTAATAACCCCAAAACATACCTTAGCTTTTACACCCATCTGGTCCAATAAGGTCTGACAGGGAACAGCGAGCGATGTGAAGTCGGAACCTTACTATATGCTATTGTGATTTTCTTTTGCATTCGCGTGCCTTCGTCCATGACAAGACGATGCCCAGAATGATGGCAATACGGAATGATGTCTCCCAATCTACGGTACCTGCTCCATGAACGATAAGACTGTAAATGAAAGTCACGATTGCAGAAACCACCAGAGTCACAGCGAACGTGATTACAAAGTCAATGAGTAATTCTTTCATGTTCATATTTCGACCTCCTTCTCGCTTATCGAACTACTCCATGTTAAGCCACCTAACAATAACTAGATTGATCCGCATAAGATACCAATTACACCCGTTTCTGAGGCTCCAAAATCGTAGAAGTTATTTGGCTTATCACATCATTTCAAATATAGATCGGTCCCTCCAAATTGTCAATTATAATCTTATCCTTTTTCTTTATCGAACAGAAAAACGATTTCAATAATTTACAGAAGATAGTGTTGAAAAAAAAAGAAATTAGCCGCCTAACGGCGATCACATATGGATTTTTTGCGGTATATTGAGACTTTCAATTACCGGAATTTATGTTCTGTGAGTTGGAAATACGGTTGGAAATCGAAAATTTTAGGCAACAAAACAGGGACTCAGAATCGCTTCTAAGCCCCTATTATTATTTTAGTAGAGGGGGAAGGATTTTCCCAAGGGGATTCCTTCGGAGGAACCTTTGTCCATCAGCCGACTGATATGTGCCCAGCAAGTAAAAAACCCGTTCCCAATGGAACGGGTCCCTTAGTAGTAGCGGGGGAAGGATTTTCCCAAGGGGACTCCTTCGGAGGAACCTTTGTCCGTCAGCCGGCCGAGATGTGCCCAGCAAGTAAAAAACCCGTTCCCAATGGAACGGGTCCCTTAGTAGTAGCGGGGGAAGGATTTGAACCTTCGACCTTTGGGTTATGAGCCCAACGAGCTACCAGACTGCTCCACCCCGCGGTATATGCGCAGTAAATTAAGGAGATTTTTCCCTCTTATCAAGTGATTTTAGTACAATTTGCTTTAAAACAAAAACCCGCTCATTACGAACGGGTTTCTGTTCAAATTGTGAAGCTCATTGCTTCTTCACCAGTTCCACTTCGATGATGATGGTGACCTCTTTCGACACCACCATCCCCAATGGCTGTTCGCCCATCTTCCAGTTCAATCCGAAATCCGTGCGGTCGACCTTGGTCGAAGCGGTGGCACCCATACGGGTTCCCATTCCAGGTATCTCCATGGGGCGCGTCAGATCTTCGACGTCCAGAACCACCTCCCTGGTCACATCACGTATGGTCAGGTCTCCGACGATCTTAAGCCCGTCCGCCGACTTCTTGATCTTCTTCGAGACGAATTTCAGGTTGGGGTAGGTTTCCACGTCGAAGAAATCAGCCGATTTCAGATGACCATCTCGTTTTTCGTTCGCCGTATTGACAGACGCGGCGTCTATGGTGACGGTCACAGAAAAATTGGCAATATCGTCTTCATCGTAAGTCACGGAACCATCGAAAGATTCAAATGAACCGGTGACCTTCGAGATGGCCAGGTGCTTTACTTTGAAACCGATGTATGTATGTGGTTTGTCAAATTCCCATTGGGACGCCTGCGCGATCGATGCAAAAGCGAAGGCAACAGCGAACAATGTCATTACGGATCTGCGTAACATGTTCGACTCCTTTAGTTTATTATCCATTAGTGAAATTACTCAGGATGAGATACGTCAATAGTGCTTTGAAAGTTTGGTTTCCAGCGGAGTTGATTTGGGGGGGTTAAGTAATAAGATTTTCTCGAGATAGCGGTGCTCTATCCGTTAGCGGACATAGTTCAGCGCTCTGATCCGCTCGAGTTCATCCAGAATCAGCTCATCACCCAGGGCGTCCTCTTCAACCCTGAGGCTATCGTCGTAACTACGGAAAAAGGTGATGGTCTCAAACATGCAGGCGGCGAGATCAGGCAATTCCACGGCGAGATTCGTTCGCTCGGAAGGATCGGACCGGAGGTCGAAGAACTCGTGCCAGGGGGAGCAGTCAGTAAGCGACATCGCGGTGGCCGAATAAGTAGATTGCAAAGCCGGTCAGAGAAAGGATCACTGACCCGGTGAGGGTGTTCTGACCGGGGTTTTGCATTGACCAGAGAAATCCCAGGAAGGCGCCGCAGGCTCCGAATCTTGATATTCCGTTCGGGATGGGAGGACGACCTACGTGGTGCCTTTGACCATCGTGGCGACCTGCTGGGCGATACGTTGATTATATTCGAACGCCAACCGCTGATAGATTACAATGTCGACGATAGTGCCGATCAGGCAGATGCCTCCGGTGAAAAAGTAGAGGAGTCCCAGCCCGATATGGCCGATGATGAAGCGTTGAATGCCGGCGATGCCGAGCAGCCCGAGACACGCCGTCAGCAGGATCAGAAGGGGATCTCTGCGCCGGGGGCGGTAGGCATTAGCGAACATGTGTCCCTGCTGAACGTCCATATCCTTGATTAAGCCCTGGACGAAAACCATCTCGTCGCCATCGAGGTCCGGCAGTATTTCCATGATATTTGCCATGACAGTTTCTCCTTTTACTGATCAGTCTCTATGGTAGCATGTTTAAATTTGACAGACTTATTGAAGAGGGAATAAATGCGAAAAGAGAGTACCAGGACCGCAAATATTCCCAGCGGGTGCGTCACTAAGGATGTGTAGAAATCACCATGGAAGAAATATGATATAGAACGTCCCAAACCGCAGCCGGGGCAATACTCGATCCCGAGCCAGTTAAAAACGCAGAAGCTGAAATGAGTGCTCGCCGAGGGATCGGAAAGCGCCAGGTAGAACAAGCCGGTCATCCAGAACAATCCCTCGAAGTATCTCTTAGCCTCCCGGATCGTCCAGTGCCATACGGTGAGGGCGCTATTCGGTGCTGGCTTCTTCATCGGTCTTTTCGAGGATGACGACCCGGATTTTGGTCCGGGTGGCTTTGGATATTGTAAACCGGTAATCGCCGAGTTCGATGACCTCTCCCTTTTGGGGTATCCGGCCGATGGCGTCAATGAGGTATCCGCCGAGCGTCTCGTATTCACCCTCCGGAATTTCAAGGTCAATGCGGCGGTTGATTTCCTCGACCTCCATGCGGGCCGAAACCAGCCAGCGGTTTTCCCCCAATTCCTGGATACTCAGACGGGCGGGATCGTACTCGTCCTCAATTTCGCCCATCAGTTCCTCCAGAAGGTCTTCGATTGTAATCAGACCCGAGGTGCCGCCCCATTCATCGACAATGATGGCGATGGACTGATGGGCTGCGCGAAGATCCCTGAAAATTTCCCAGGCTTTCTTCTGTTCGGGGAAGAAGGAGATTGGCCGGGTGATGGCGGATAACTCTTTGGGATCCTCAAAGAGATCCTGGGCGTAGGCCAGGCCGAAGACGTGGTCCAAATCCTCGCGGTAAATCAATATCTTTGAATACCCGGTAACCAAGGCTGTCTGACGCAGCTCTTCGGGAGTCGAATTTTCTTCCAGCGCAATGATCTCTGTGCGCGGGGTCATCACTTCGCGGGCGATGAGCGATCTAAATTGCAGGATCCTGGATATGTGGGTCTCCTGGTAAGACCTCAAGGCGCCGGTTTCAGCCCCTTCACGGATAAGAATTTCCAGATCACGGCGTGAGAAGAACTGCTGCACTTCGGAGCGTTCCACTCCGAAAATCCCCAGAAAGATAGAACTTATCCAGCCGAAAACCTTGATCAGTGGATATAAGATCCAACGGATGATCTGGAGAGGCGGCGCCACCCAGAGTACGGCTGGATCCGCCAGGTCTCTGCCGATGGATTTGGGGATGACTTCACCCATGATCAGGATGGTCACGGCGGCGATAGGAGTGATCCAGGCGGAAGAGACTTCGAATCTCAAAAGATAGGCGGTCAAGAGCGATGAGAAGGCGATGATTACCAGATTGTTGCCGACCAGGGTTGTCAGAAGAAAGTGGGAAGGTTTCCTCAGGAACCAGCGCGCTGTTTTTGCTCCCGGGATGCCGCGATGAAGGAATCCCTGGAGCCGGATCCGGTTCACCGAGAGGAAAACGGTTTCCGTACCGGAGAAGTAGGCGGATAAAACCAGGCAGATGACGATCAGCCAGATTTCCATATCAACCGCTGCTGTGGAAAATTTCCGTTCCGAAGCGGCTCTCGAGTGTCTCCCGGCATGCCTCCACCTGGCTGGAAGGAATGGCTAAGTTAAGGCGAGCCTTCATGTCGTAGGAGAGAGACATGACTTCCGCTCCGAACTTTGAAGCAATCGCTTTGGCCAGGTTGACCTTTTCAGGAGGGAGCACCAGCGAGAGACAGTCCCGATTTTGCACTGTCTTTTTCCCCGATTGTTCGAGGGTCAGCCGGGCACAGTCAGAGAAAGCGCGGGCCAACCCCCCTTTACCGAGCTTCGTTCCGCCGAAATAGCGAACCACGACCAGCTGTACACCGAAAAGACCGGCGCCCTGGATTTCGGTGAGGATGGCGGGCCCTGAGGTGCCGCGCGGTTCGCCGTCGTCAGAAGAGCGTTCCGACCCGTCCGCCAGGCGGTAGGCGAAGGGGATGTGGCGGGCATCGTGGTATTTCCGCTGCAGCTCCACCCGATGTTTCCGGGCCTGCTCTTGGCTGCCGACGTGTTTGGCGAAACCTAAAAAACGGGATCCCTTTACCTTAAGGTCGGCGCAGCCCGGGTGGGCGACGGTCAGATATGTATCGGAATCAGACGCCATCATCGCCATTTGGAAGGTCGTTGCAGGATATAACCATTACATTTTCTGACTTTTTTAGCGAATTGACTTCTGGCGAAAATTCCACGTCCAACTCTAAAATATCCATCTACCGAATCTCTTATTTCAAATGAATCGCGGTCAGGTGGAAACGCTGCCACGATCCGTTTATGAGGGAATAAATGTTTTACTGCGCGGATTGCAGGTACCAAATCTCCATCAGCGGACACTAAAATTGCCGTATCAAACTTATCTTGATAGGCATCAGAAAGCATTTCAACAGCTATATTAACATCTGTCATTTTTTCACTAGGAACATCATCAACATAGTTGCAATTGTTACATCGACGTTTATTAATTTGATACTTACCATAAAAAATATTAAAGTCGGGGAGTGTTTCAAGTGCTTCAAGAAATATTTTTTGCCGTTTCTCCTTCGCTGGATTGTGTGTTACTTTGGCAGTAAAGTATTTTGTAAATCTTAGGGTTTGCTGAGGTTTGAGTAGCTGCAAGGATAGCTCTCTAAGATCCAACCAGAGAAATTTTTGCCATTTTTTAGATTTCAGACCGAAGTAAAGGTTAAAACCATCGATGTAAACTATTACGCGTTCCACAGAGATCCTTAAATTTTGCTTGAC
>JALGZU010000486.1 GCA_025774735.1 candidate division LCP-89 bacterium
TGGCTGCCAGACGCTGAAGAACTTCCCGCACCGCTGATCGTTTACATCCACGGAGCCGGATACCACCAGAACGTCGAACAGGCTGCCTGGGGGTACGAAGACCGCTTCCACCGCATGCTGGTTCAGGAGGACTTCGCCGTCGTCGACATCGATTACCGCGGCTCGTCCGGATACGGCCGCGAATGGCGGGTGGGGATTTACCGTCACACGGGTGGCAAAGATTTAGACGACGCTGTGGATGCGGCGAATTACTGCATCGAGAGAGGTTGGGGCAAACCGGGTGTAGGCATCTGGGGCTGGTCCTACGGCGGATTTTTAACCAATATGGCCATGTTTAAGCGCCCCGACGTCTTCAAGGTAGGTTGTTCTGTCGCCGCGGTGAACGACTGGAATAATTACAACCTGGAGTACACCACGCAGCGCTACAAAGACCCGGATCAGGATCCCGAGGCATACGCACAGTCCTCCCCCATCACCTATGCTGCGGGATTGGAAGGCAAGCTTCTTTTAGTCCACGGAATGCGGGATGACAACGTCCACGTTCAGGATACCATTCAGTTGATCGACAAACTGATCCGCAAGGGTAAGAAATTCGACCTGCTGCTCTACCCGCGCGAAAGACACGGTTTTTCACGGGACGAGTCGGATGTTCACGTCATGCAAGCGATCCTGGATTACTTCGAGGAGCACCTGAGGTAACTCATGAGCACGAACACGATCAGAATCATCTTGTTGACGAGCATGTTCGTCATCCTGCAGGCGCATTCAGGATGTTGAATGCTCTGGGAGGCGATCGGCGGAACGCCGGTCTGTCATGCGGGCGAATTTCGGCGGACGGAAATCCCACGCCAACTCGAGTTCACGAAAATCACTGAGGGATCGATCCCTCAAATGTTGCGGTGGGGTAAGGCGGCTCTGATCATTCCAGCAGAGGGACCGGCGTTGGATTTCCCGATTGATGGTTTGAGCGTCGATACTGAAGCGGCCGATCTGGATTCGCTACAGATGCCTATCGAGGCGACCTTCGGCGAGGAGGCGGATTTGCACCTTTACCTGGTATACGGGTGGAGTACATCCGGACTCGATGAGCTGCGATCGGCGACCCTCGATTCCGCTCAAATTGTCGGAAAGAGTATTGAGATCTGGACATCACGGCCTGTCATCTTGTATCCCCCGGGTACCCGGGGAACGGCGGACATGCGTTTTGTCGGTTGGGATATCGCAATGGGAAATCTGCGGCCAGGTGAATACACGACAATAGTATACACAAAAAGGGATACACTCAGGCGGGGAACTGATCCCGGATCAGGAGTGGATACTGCGAAAATTGACTACAGGTTGTGGAAGGAATTCAAAGTAACTGTTGAGGAGGGTGACTGACGGTTAGAGTGATAGGCAAACCATAGCAGCCTGGAAGGATTATGCACCTGTTGAACCGGTTGGTGTATCATCTTCCGGGCTTTTCTCACTCTTGCTTCGTTGTCCGAACTTTGACGTGATGAAAGACCGGATCCCTTCCTGGAAAGTTAAAGTGTAATGCCCCCAGAAACTCCAGATCATCACAATTCCCACTCCAAAGACCTGCGCGACGAGCAGGCGCATGTGAACAACCTGGACGAAAATCTCCATCAATACGGCTTTTAAACACAATCCTGTAGTAGCGACGAAGAAGAAGGTGCGCGCCTGCTTGAGGATGGGGCGGTCTTCGGAAGAGAAATTCACATACTTGTTCAACAGGAAGTTCGTAACCATCCCGCAGAGATAAGCCAATGCGGCTGAAAGCCAGACGAAGAGTCCGAACTTCACGCGGAAAACGACCAGAGCGGCCGTATCCACCACGGTCGCCAGGCCACCAATCCAGATGTAGTTTAGAAAGAGTCTGACTATTCGTTTATCGGGTCGCCACATAGGATTTCTGAATATAACTTATTAATATAAGAAAATGATTCACAACAAAACGTGATCTGGCGCATACTATCACATTAAGTAATCCAGCACGCTCATGGAATCAGGAATGGATTAAACAAACGCTCGATACCAACGGTAGTGGCGGGGCCGTGTCCAGGGTGGAGAACCATATCATCACCCAGCATCAGGATCTGCTGACGAATCGACTGGACCTACCTGTCAAAACTATCACGGTCCGACGTGCCTCCGATAGAGCCGGCGAAAATCAGGTCACCGCAAAAGATATCTCCACCCACGACGAACCTCAACGAGTCATCTGTATGACCAGGGGTTTCCAAGACTTTAACCTGTAATTGACCTACCTCGACGACATCTCCATCCTTCAGCTTCAAACCGCCGTATGAGCCAGGCGTTTGCCCCATCACCTTCACATCGCTGAATCCGGCGCGCAACGCCTCAATTCCTCCGGTGTGGTCGTTATGATTGTGCGTAATCAAAACGGTTCTCAGCTTCAGGTCCAGGTTGGCCAGGAAGCCGGACAGGCGCTTGTTCCACTCTCCCGGATCAATGACGGCGGCAGTGTTCGTATCGCTGCAGCCTACGATGTAGCAGTTCGTTTCGTTGATGGAGAGGAGAAAGTGTTCCAGAATCATGAGTTCCCCCCATCGCTGAAGATGGCACCATCTGTATTG
>JALGZU010000076.1 GCA_025774735.1 candidate division LCP-89 bacterium
CCTCAGGAGAAGCAGCAACAGAAACCAGAGGGGCAGAATGTTCTCGCGCACCGGCAGCGCCAGGATCAGGCAGACGCCGAAGATGCAGATCTTATCGGCGAGAGGATCCAGAACCTTTCCCCAGTCGCTGACTTGATTCAGATGCCGTGCCATGTACCCGTCGAGAAAATCCGTCACAACGGCGATCAGCATGAAAAACAGAGCCCAGGTATTCCCCTCCAGCGTATTCTGGCTGAGTGCTTTATAGATCGGTATCAGCAGAACAACCCTGGATACGCTCAGGGCATTGGACACTGTGAACAATTTTCTCCTCGGCATAATCATCCCCTTGCTTTCAGAGAAAACTCTTGGCAACATCTAAAAGAATCTTGGGATTATGTGCTAAGGTGATCCGGAAAATTCCCTTCAACCTCCGTTTTTCAGGCGGCAGTTTGACCAGAATGTGTGCCGCTTGATTCAGCGTGTCGTCCTTCAGCTTGTGAACAACCTCTTTAATGCGGTAGAAGCGTCTCTGTTCGTCCCCCCAGCGCTCTTCCCATTCCCGGGTGTACTGCGCCAGGGCTTTCTCGCCAAAGTTTTCCTCGGCGATGCAGCGGGCGGAAATTTCACCGGCCAGTTTCCCCGCCGCCATGGCGCTGGTGATGCCGCCCCCGGTCAACGGATTGGAATGAACGGCGGCGTCGCCAGCGAGCAGAAATCCGGCACCGTGGATCTTCTTAAACGGCTTCGCAGCAGGGACGCCGCCCGCCACGCAGGCCAAGACTGAGGCTTTCGGAAAGTGACGCTCCACGAATCGTTCCAGATAAGCCTTAGCAGTGATGCCGTTGCCCTTATTCCCGGTGATACCCAATCCTACATTGGCGGTATGAGTACCCTTGGGAAACACCCAGGCGTACCCGCCGGGAGCGACGTCCTCTCCGAAATAACATTGTACCCGATTGGTCTCGAAGGGAATCCCGCCCAGGGTCATTTGATAGCAGACCGCGATATCCTTCAGAGCGTGGTGTGTCCGCATCCCGGCCCAGCGCCCTACCCGGGATTCGACTCCATCCGCTCCGATCACGATGCTCGCGCCGATCTCCCTCTCGCCGTGTGGAAATTTAACCCGGACGCCCGTGACGACCCCTGATTTCATCTTGAGGCCGTTAACGTAAGCGCGGGTCTGGATTTTTGCACCTGCTTCTGCTGCTAATCTGCCCAGCTCGTGATCGAACAGGCGTCGGTGCAGGATGTAACCCATTTCGCTCGTCTGCACGTCAACGGGAGTGCCGTCCGGAGCGATGAAGCGCACTTCGTTCAACTCATGGGCGATCCAGCTGGGATCAGGAACGATGTAGGTGTTCAGAGTCTTCCGCCCGACCGCCTCAGCACAGCGGACCGGAATGCCGAGGTCCCGGTCTTTCTCCAGCAGCAGAACGGAGGCGCCGCCCTGGGCGGCAAATCGCGCCGCCACCGTGCCGGCCGGCCCTCCACCAACCACCACGACATCGTATCGATCCGAGATCATGCCGCCACCCCTACCAGCGCCCCGACGGGGCAGGCCCGTGGGCAGTTGCCGCAGTACGTACAGAGTTCGAAATTGACTGTCAGCTTCGTCTCTTCCAGGTCGATGCAGTCCACCGGACAGACGGCCACGCAACACCCACAATAATCACAATAATCGGCAATAAAGCGGAGATCGCTGATTTTGGCTGAAGGCATCTTTCGGGAGTTTTGTTTCTTATCTCTGGTTTCAGATTGTACCGATTCGTTCAAGTCGACGCTCCCCCATCTTATAACTCTTTGTCCCTTCTGGACCGGTGCGGAAGCTGGGATAATCGAGTCCCAGGCGGGCTCGGTGATACCAGCGGGCGAAAGGATAATAGAGCGCTATCATGACCAGAAAAGGAATCCAGGTCGTACCGACCGCGACGGCCAGGCCGAAAACGGAAACTTTGATGGATAACTGCGCCGCCTCGCGGCTCTGTTTATAGTAAAACCGGACGAAAAATGGCAGGGATAGCAACGACACAGTCAGTAGTAGAAAATCCCCGAGCGCAGCGCTGGCCATCGCACTGATGAGAACCAGAGCCAGGGCGCATCCACCGGTGAGCGAGAGGCCGTATACGACTGGAAATGTTTTAATCCCGGTACTGGAATCGCCTTCCAGGTCCGGCACGTGAGTCAGCAGGGTCACAGCCATGGCTGCCAACGCATAGGGTAAACCGGAAAGGGCGGACGACGCAAAGGGAATTGCCGCCGCCCGGGCTCCGATCAAATAGCCGATCCAGGCGCCCGAACCGCAGGCGAGCACTCCCAGAATGGGCCGACTCTTCAGCCGAATGGGTCGAAAATTATAGAACACACCGGCGATCACCAGATACAGCGCCAGGAAACCGGAGAGTTCTTTCCCTGCCCAGATGCCGCCAATAATCACCATCGCCAGTAAGAATGCCAGCTCCGCGTAAATCAGCTTCGCGGAGATCGAGCTTCCCCAGAGCGGCCAGAGTTTGCTGTTCAGCTGGTCTTCAACGTTGTCCTTGATCTGGTTCAGCAAAAACGATGCGCCCAGGGCTGCGCCGACCCAGACCAGTAACAGAAACTGGCCCGATCCTTCCCCCCGGCTGTAACCGGCTAATAGGAAGGTCCAGGCGGGGAAGAACAACGTGGGACGGAGTATAAAGAGTGTGTCGAACCACCCGGGCTTTATCATAACCATCGATAGGAGTTTCGCAGGGAAAGTAGCGGATCGAAGAAGTCAACGCAGAGCGTTCGTGCTAAAATTACAGCGATTTATTGCTGCTTGTTCTGAAGATCGAGTTCCAGAACGTGAGTCGTATGTTCCAGCAAATGCTTGTCGCAGGCGTCCTTGATCTCGACCGGGTAATCGCCGGTGAAGCAACAGGTGCAGTACCCGCATCGTCCCGTGGGTACGGCACTCAACATTGCTTCCACGGAGAGATATTTCAGTGAATCGACACCCAGGTATTCCCGCACTTCTTCAACGCTGTTGTGAGCAGCGATTAGTTCCCTCCGGGTGGGAAAATCCATCCCGAAGAAGCAGGGAAAGCGGATGGGAGGCGAACTGATGCGCAGGTGCACCTCGGACGCCCCGGCGTTGCGGATCAACCTGGTGAGTTTCTGCAGCGTGGTGCCGCGCACAATGGAATCGTCCACCACCACAACTTTCCGCCCCCGGAGTACGCCGCCTACCGTGTTAAACTTGACACGCACGTTGAAATCCCGCATGATCGGCGACGGGTGGATAAATGTCCGGCCGATGTAGTGATTGCGGATTAGCGCCAACTCGTAGCGCAACCCTGCTTTCTGCGCGTACCCCAGAGCAGCCGTGTTTGAAGAGTCGGGAACGGAAATCACGATGTCCGCACCGGGGGTGGGGCTCTCTTCGGCCAGCACCTTACCCAGCTTGCGGCGGGTCTTGTCGACGTACTCACCGAAGATGCGGCTGTCCGGTCTGGAAAAGTAGATAAACTCGAAAATGCACTGAGTCACCCGGTCCACCGGGGGAAGGTGATGGGATTTAATACCCTTTCCGTTCACCATGATGATCTCACCCGGTTCGACGTCGCGAATGTAGGTCGCCTCGATCAGGTCGAAGGTGCAGGATTCGCTGGCAAAGACCACGGAGTCACCCTTACTGCCCATGCAGAGGGGGCGGAATCCGTGAGGATCGCGCACCGCAACGATCGAATCCTCCGTTAGAAAAACCAGAGAAAAAGCACCCTCAATTTGACCCAGTGCATCTCGCATTTGGCTGATCAAACCCTTCTTGCGCGACCGGGCCAGCAGGTGCAGGATGACCTCGCTGTCCGCAGAGGTGGAAAAGATGCTGCCTTCGCCTTCGAGCCGGGCGCGCAGAGATTTCGAGTTGACCAGATTTCCGTTGTGAGCGAGGGCTAACGATCCGCCGTGGTAATTGATGGCCATTGGCTGAGTGTTGGCCACCGTAGTGGAACCGGTCGTCGAATAGCGGTTGTGACCTATAGCCAGGTGCCCCTTAAGCCCCTTCAGCGTATGAGGATTCGAGAAGACGTCCGCCACCAATCCCAACCCGGCGTGGCGATAGGTGTTCTCACCGTCCGAACTGACGATCCCGGCCGACTCCTGTCCCCGGTGCTGGAGCGCATGTAGGCCCAGATACGTCATCTCGGCGGCATTTACATTGTTGTATATGCCGAATATACCGCAAAATTCTTTAAGACCGGAATAGCTGCTCATCGCCTCTGTCGATCGCCTGTTCTATCACCTTCAACGGTGCGTTGGTATTATAAACGATTATTCCCCAAAAAACAATAGAAATTTAAGAAAGGTGCCGTTTATTCGTGCCGCTAAACCGACTCGATCACGATAGGATTGGAATAGATAAAAGCTCGGCGATAGCGCCGGGCTTCGACCCGGTAGACGCCGGAACCTCGGCTTCGGAAAGCCCCCCCAGCTCCCCGCCAGCGGCATATCGGCTGGCTGTCCTTAATCAAAACGGCATGGGTAACGTCCTGAGGTAGTTTTACGCGAAAAACCAGCTCGGTGCCTGCCGGAAGCCGCTCACCCATATGGTACTGTGTTCCTGAGGTCTCATCTTCGCCCCAGAAGCGGAATCCCCGCGCCTGTCCCAGATACCGGTTGGCGATGAAGGTCCGGCCGAACCGCAAACTTTTGAAGAGCTGCTTCAGAGCCTCCCGAGAATCCATCTGCTCGGGCGGTTCATCCAGGAGCAAATGCATCTGAATCGACCGGAAAGCCACCTTGTAAGGAAATATTGAAACGTCAATGTTGCGCCACAGAGGGTAGTGGTGCGCATGTGCATCTGCCCCCCCAATCCCGACAACCTTCCGGCGCAGATTCAGCTTGTCCCAGGTCTGCAGAGTCCAGTCGGTCGGGGCGATCGCGGAACGCCGTGGATTGAGATATAACCAGAGTTTGTTCCAGCGCGTCAACCTCTCCATCCATTCAGAGAGATGATTCCAGATCTCGATCCCTTGAAAATCCTCGGATTCCCAGGTAGTCCAGGGGTAAGCGGGAAATTCGGGCAGGGCATTACGACGCTCGTCGGGATGAGCCACCACCGCCCATCCGCCGGCTTCAACAATCCGGCGGGTATAATCCGTCGGCTGGATTCCGGGTTCGATCTCCTCGTCCAGCTCGAATCCCAGCAGGTGGTTGTGTCCGTTCTCGTCGTTAAGTTCGCAGCCGATACCGACCAAGACGCCGTTATAAAAGCCTTCGCGGTTCTGCCGCCTGGGCATTAGGGTCCAATGGTCTGAAAAGAGCAGGAACTCCAACCCTAGCTCAGCCGCAGCCTGGATAACTTGACTGTATCTTCCGGTCCCGTCGGAAAAGGTGGTGTGTATATGCACCACCCCAACCTTTTCGTAGAGTTCTTGCATGGATTGTTATTGTAACAGAGACCAGGCGATGATGACGCCCAGCGCCGCGCCGATAACGTCCGCGGTAAAATCCATCCAGCTGGCATGCCGGCCGGGATGATGAAGATCGTAAATTTCCTTCATCCCTCCCAGACAGACGGTGATCCCGAAGCATGCTGCCTTGGATTGATCTTCTTCGTTGTGGGTCGCCTCCAGAGCCCAGTACCCACCCCCGCTCAACGCGGCCGACCCGAACAGGTGGTAGAATTTATCCCTCGAGAACCAGCTCTCCCGCTGGCGAGTTTCCCGTTCATTTAAAATCAGCGAATCGCCGTGAGTCACATCCAACTTATGACTGATAAGTTGTACGGACAGGTCCGCTATCCGATGGTGGAACGTGCCACGCCCTTGGGCTGAACTGTAAAGGGGAAGAAGGAGGAGTAATACTGAAGAGAGGATCGTAGGTCTCACACTCCACCAGGATTAAAAACCCAATTCTCCGGCAACATCGACCATGCCGTCCAGTCCGGATTGGATGAACTCGTCCAATTCCATATCAAGCTCGGAACAGGAACGGATTTGGTCGCGATCTGCGCCGGCCGCAAAGCGTTTCTCCTTGAAGCGCCTCAGGATGAAATCGGCATCCAATGCAGCGAGTTTTTTCTGCGGATGCATCAGGACTGCCGCCACAATCAGGCCGGTCAGAGGATCGACGGCGTAAAGCGCCCAATCCATCCGGGAGTTGCAGGAGACATGACCGGTATGGGCGTTGATCGCCTGAAGAACCTCTGAGGGCAAATCCCGGTCGGATAACAGCTCCACCGAGCGAAAACCGTGACGGGCGAAATCATCGACCGTCTCCGAATAATCCAGATCGTGCAGCAACCCCGCCAGACCCCAGACATTCTCGTCCTCGCCGAAGCGTCGAGCTAGGCGCCGCATCACCGCTTCCACTGCGAGCATATGCTTGATCAGATTCTTGTTGGCTACGTGCTGTTTGACCAGTTGTAAAGCGTCATCGCGGCTGAGCATCGATCGTCCCGTACGTTTTTTAAGGTTTAGAAATAGACAGGCTCAAATTAACACCAAAGGCACCGTTATGCGGATCCAGGATGGGAGTCAGCGCCAGATCGTCGGAAACGCTCCAGTCTCTGAGGTGACAATCGACGAAGGCGTCCGCTGCGCTGAAGATGACCGCCCCGACCGACCACCAGACCATCCGGTTGCGGTTGTCCTTGTAGAAGCGCGCCTCGTTCTCACCGCCCAAGGCATCGTAATAAAGATAGTTATTGTGCTGGTAATAGACGGAAAATGCCAGCCCGGTCTGCATGGCGAACATAACGGTGGCCTTCCAGCGCTTGCCATTGGCGAGCTGTCCTAATCCGGGAAAAAGTACCGACATAAAGGCCGCCAGAGTTGGGCTGTCAATTCGTTCGGATTTACCGGCATAGTAAGCATCCATGGCGGTGAAAAGCGCGCCCGTACCGTACCATGCTGCTAGGCCGTATGCCGTATTCTGATCGAAAATGCGCCCCGCATCATCCCAGGCGGGCCTATCTTCCGCCTTCTCCCAGTGATAGAGAGCATCCGCAGCGAGAAATCCTTCGGCCGCTAAAAAGAGACCACCACGCAGCCACTCATTCCTGGAGAATTGACCCAGCCCCGGCAAAACTAGCGACTCCAGAGCGGGGATGACGTTGGAGGGTTGCGGTGATACCGCGAGGCTGTCCTCGGCTCGAAGGCAGTTAACTGAGCCGAAACTTAACGTCAATAGCAGTATGAGTAGGATTCTATTGCGCACTGGAAATCGGGATTGGTTCGGATGCATCCAGAGGCGCTCGGGGATCAGCCGACGAGGGCAACGGCTTCGATCTCGACCAGGGCGCCTTTGGGGAGCTTGGCTACCTCTACGGCTGACCTCGCCGGGGGATGAACGCTGAAATACTGAGCATAAACGTCATTCATCGCGGCGAAATCGTTCATGTCCTGCAGGAAAACGGTTGTCTTGATCACCTGTTCCAGCGAGGATCCGGCAGCTTCCATAACGGCTTTGAGATTCTTGAGGGCCTGGTGGGTCTGATCTGTTATGGTCTCACCGACGAGAGCGCCGGTCTCTGAATCTAAAGGGATCTGTCCCGCACTGAAAACGAAACTGCCGCCGGCCACGATCCCCTGGCTGTAAGGGCCGATTGCCTCCGGAGCGTTCTTTGTGGAAATAGGTTGCCGCATCGGTTCTCCAATCACATTGACCTACTGCTTCAGGTCGTCTGAATTATTCGCTCCTGCCGCGGATTTCGACGCATCGTCGGGAGAAGTCTTCTCCGGTGGTAGTTCGGTGTAGGTGACTTCCTCGATGTCGGCCTCCTTGAACCGGTCAACTTCCGGCTTGGACCGGGGTCGGCGAACCCGGGGTTGTTTCTTCGAACCGATCAGGCCCAGCAACCGGAAGAACCAGTAGATGAGCAGGCCGATGATGAGGATGCGTATCAAACCCATAGGGAGTCTCAATCAATATCCGGATTGAAGAAGACCACGCCGCCGGGATGGCGGTCTATCTGATCTCGCAAGGTTTCTAGGTCTTCTTCTTTCTGCACGAAGTCCAGGTTCGTGGTGTTGATGATCAGTAGAGGGCTGTCGTAATAGTGGAAGAAAAAGTGATTGTACGCCTCGATCAGCGCCTTCAGATACTCTTCCGTAATGTGTTTTTCGTAACTGCGCCCGCGCCGCCGGATGTTGCGCATCAATTGATCCAGAGTGGACTGCAGATAGATGACCAGATCGGGACGGGGAGCATTCTTTTCGAGCGTTCCCCAGACGCTTTCGTACAACTGCAGCTCTCGGTCTTCGAGGTTCAGGTAGGCGAAAATCTTGTCCTTGGCGAAGATATAGTCCGAAATGGTGTGCGGGTGGAAAACGTCTTGCTGGGTGAACTCCTGCTGTTGTTGGAAACGGGAGAGCAAAAAGAAGAGTTGTGTCTGGAATGCGTAGCGGCCCGGGTCCTTGTAAAAATCCTCTATGAACGGATTCTCGTCGTAGCGTTCCAGAATGAGACGAGCGTCTATGGCTCGAGCCAGACTTCGAGCTAAACTGGTTTTTCCAACGCCGATCGGACCTTCAATGGCGATATGGTGAAGATTTTTCAGCGCCACAATGCCCGCATTTTAGGATTTTCCATTACTCTGTTGCTACATTTCTCCAGTTCGGGAGCTTTCCCTTGCGACGAACCTCTGTTTCGTCCTGGCAGAGCGCCAACAGTTCTCCGATGGTGTAACCCGCGACCGGATGGTAAAGATCCGGAGCCAGTTCAGCCAGCGGTTCTAAAATGAACCTCCGCCCCGCCATCTCCGGATGAGGAATAGTGAGGCGTTCACGGCGAAACTCGGCTTGCCCCCACATGAGAATATCCAGGTCGAGGATCCTGGGACCCCAGCGCCCGCTCTCCTGCCGCCGACCGGCGCGCTCCTCGATCTGCTGGAGGATATCGAGAAACCGCAGTGGATTATCGACCTCTGTAACCAGCGAACAGACTGCATTTAAAAACGGCGGCTGGTCGGTTCTGCCCCATGGTTCCGTCTCGTAAACGAACGACGTCTGAAGAATGTCCGCGCTTTCGGACAGCCCTTCGAGGCCAGCTGCGAGATTCACCATTCGGTCGCCGAGATTTGAACCCAAACCAATCCAGATTTCAGGAGACACAGGTCACCTCAGCTTCCATCACGCCCTGGACCATGCCTTTTATCGGGGGCTGCGCTTTCCTGACCCGTACCGTCACAGTAATAACCTGACGCAACGCTGCGATTTCCGAAGCGATCTGTTCGGCCAGGGTTTCGATCAGGATGCAGGGATCTCCCTCCGCTTGCTTCCGTACAATCTCGTACACCGTGGTGAGGTTTACAGTGGCTTCGAGCCGGTCCTCGGAACACGCCTCACCGAGGTCGGCTTCGATTTCGACGTCCACCTCGAAGCGGTTGCCCAGCTCCCGCTCGGCGGGCGCATGCCCGTGCCGCCCCCAGAAGACCAGGTCCTTCAATCGCAATTGATGAGATGTGCTCCCCATGCCTCTCCGCAGATTGGGTATCGTCGGCGCCGCTTTTATTTCAGGTACAGTACTTTGAAAACGTCCACCCTCTCGTCCCCCTCGATCCGGAGCAGGTAGATCCCCGAAGGCTGGGCGGGTTGAGCCTTCCAGGTCAGGCGGTGTTGCCCGGCAGCTAACGGCCCGCTGTGAAGATCGGCCACTCGCCTGCCGTTGACATCCCAGAGGGAGACATGGGTGGGGATCGCGTGCGGGAGATCCAAAAGAACGGTCAATTGCGCGTTAAACGGATTCGGAAACGCGGAATACAAAGCGTATTCCCGGGGGACATCAACATCCGGGGAAATGTATACGAATGTATCCGCCGCTAATACTTTGACATTGTCGATGCGCCAACCCTGTTCGTTGAGGGTTTCATCCGTGGAAATTAGCCAGCGCAGGCGCACGTCGCTTGAATCGCAATACGGCATCAGATTTCCGTAGCCTCTGCCCCAGCCGACATCCTGACCTGCGAAGGGTCCGGAAAGATCCTCCCAGTTTAGGCCGCCGTCCGTGCTCACCTGAACCTTACAGAAGTCAAAGTCGGGCTCGAAATAATACCAGTGATCGAATTGCAGAGATGCGGTCAGAAATCCGGATAGATCCAGCGGAACCGCCCATTCGATCCAGTTCTCGGTTTGGGGCTGGTACAAAGTCAGATGGGGACTGGACGCGGCAATGGACACTCCGCTCCAGAGAG
>JALGZU010000487.1 GCA_025774735.1 candidate division LCP-89 bacterium
GCGTGCTGGATTTCCTTGCGAGCCGCCAGCGAAATCAGGTCGATAGACAACTGCACGTCAACGCCCTTCTGAACATAGTCAGCATTGCCGTGATCATCATAAACGCGCATCACCTTGCCCTTGCGGACCTCGAAACGAGGATGAAATTCCAGGGCTTTCAGAAAGCGATGCTTGTTGTCGAACCGTTCCCGATCCTGGGGTGTGGGGGCCGTGGGGAGGTAGGGTAGGGCTCCGTAGTAATAGGTTCGCAGTAACGCGATATTCTCCGTGGAAGTTTCACGGACTTTGCGCCACAGAAATTCGGATAGCTTCTTGAAGTCAATCCTTACATTCGATAGCCTGATCTCGCGAACCTTTTCAAGGTATTCTCCATCAACGAAGATAGCACAGCGCACGATTTTACCTCACAATATTTGAATAGGTCCCGGAGGATAATATATAGGTCAATATTCCGGGATAATTGCAATTCTAAGGAAACGTAAACAGAATCGAAATATCAGGTCAAATCGTGTCACACGATTCTGCAAAGAGATACGTTACCCCTGTTCCGCCGTTGGCGGAGGTTGATGCCATTCTTGTCGGGGCGACTGGATTTGAACCAGCGACTCCATGCTCCCGAAGCATGTGCGCTACCGGGCTGCGCTACGCCCCGAAGTGGTGAAAAATTAGTATGATATATCAGCCTATCAGTTGTCCGGGCGATTCCGTGCTCCGACTCTATCCCAGAGCGGGCGCACAAGGGCTATCCCACCGGGAGGTCATGGGCAAGTTAAACTAACAATATAAATAGATGTATTCATAAAAGCAAGGAAGAATTAAGTTGAACACATAACTTGATTGATGATATCACCTGGTGATCGCCTCAGAATCCCAGGATGGCCCGTGTCGCCGTCGATCCTCCCACCACCACGCTGGTAACAATGGTGCCGGCCAGAAGTATTCCAAAGGTAATGACCGGCAACGAGAGGCCGAAACGAATGCCAAAGACAAACGCTGCCAGTGCTCCCGTCCAGGCTCCGGTTCCCGGCAGGGGTGTGGCCACAAAGAGTAGCAATCCCAGAGCTTCGTATCTCTCAATTATTTTGCCTCTGCGCCGCGTGCGTGCGAAGAGCCAGGTGAAAAAGCGATCGAAAACTTTCCAACGGCGCAGGAAATTAGCGGTGGGCTCCAGCAGCAGTAGAATCGGGATGACCGGAATGAAATTCCCGATGACCGACCAGATAAAGGCTCCCTGCCAGCTCATCCCTCCCAGCAATATCGCCCAGGGTATCGACCCGCGCAGTTCGAGAATGGGCATCGTGGCCAGACAGAGGGTGATCCAGTTCGAGGGGATACCCGAAAACCATGCCGCGACTTGCTCAGCCATTTTTCCAACCTTCCCTTCCGATCAGCGGCACAAACACGCACCCCCCGCCGTTACTGGTTACGAATTCAGATTCGGTTCGCCTGATGATTTTCAATTTCTGGTGGAGACGATCCCCAACGGGTACCACCAGCAGACCGCCTTCGGCCAGCTGGTTCTTGAGCGAGTTGGGAACCTCCGGGGAGCCTGCCGTGACGATGATCCTATCGTAAGGGGCAAACTCACTCCATCCGATTGTACCATCGCCCACCCTCAGGAGGATATTGGTGTAGGCCAGAGCTTCCAGTACCTTACCCGCTTTCTGGGAGAGGGTGTAGGAGCGCTCGATGGAAAATACCTTGCCCGCCAGCTCGGCCAGGATGGCCGTCTGATAGCCCGATCCCGTACCGATTTCCAGCACCTTATCGGTATCGGTCAGGCCGAGCAACTGGGTCATTAGCGCCACCATGTACGGTTGACTGATGGTTTGTCCCTCTCCGATGGGCAGCGGGGTGTCGTCGTATGCCCGGTCCCGGAGGGCTTCGCTGACGAATGCTTCCCGCGGCACCGATCCCATGGCCTTCAAGACCCGGTTGTCTTCAATTTCCCGAGAGGAGAGCTGTTCGCCGATCATATGCTGGCGAGCCCGCCACATACCTCTGGATATGGTGTCATTATTAGTCATAAAATGAGCGAGCGAGTACTTTGAGAAAACGGAGGGTTTCTGGTAGTTTCCGCATGAAACTCGGTTCCCCGCGATAGAGCGTCGGGACCGGTACCCAGCCGATGCGGCCCTGTAAGCGCCATGCTCGCAGAATCATCTCGACTTCGATATCGTATCCTCGGGATCGTAATTTCATCTGTTGTAAGAGATCAGCTCGGATTGCCCGGTATCCGCACTGGACATCGAACAGATCCATACCTGTGCGAAGAGTCAAAAGCTTTGAGCTGACGACGTTGGAGAAACGCCGCGATCGCGGCATTTCCGTGAGATCGTTCAGCCGGTTTCCTATGATCAGATCGTAGCTGCCCGTCCGGGCTGCATTTTGAAAATCGGGGATCGCCTCCGGATCGTGCTGGCCGTCGGCGTCCATGTACAGGACCCAGTCGAAATTGCGGCCTAACGCTTGAATGAAGCCATCCCTGAGGGCGCATCCTTTGCCCCCATTTGACCGTCTCCGTAATACCTGCACGCCAGTTAGTCCGGCCGAGTCTGCCGTACCATCCGTTGAACCGTCGTCCACGAC
>JALGZU010000077.1 GCA_025774735.1 candidate division LCP-89 bacterium
AAATCAATAGAAGTTGTGTTTTATATCAAACTATAATTTAAATATGTGTTTTTTGGACTTGGAGAGGCTATTCTCTGCGCAGGGCGACAATGGGGTCCATCCGGGATGCTTTGGCGGCGGGGAAGAGACCGAAGAAGATGCCGACGAATGCGGCGAACGCCATTCCGCCCAAGGCAACGCTGAGGGGCATGGCGACAGGAAGCCACTGGGAAATGGCTTTTCCGCTGCCCCAGGCCAGACCGATGCCTATAATGCCACCGAAAGTACAGATGAGCGCGGACTCGATCAGGAACTGCCGCAATATTTGGCCTTTTCGTGCTCCCAGCGCTTTGCGGATGCCGATTTCGTGAGTTCTTTCTGTAACGGAGACCAACATGATGTTCATGATACCGATGCCTCCGACCAGGAGTGCGATACCCCCGATGATGACGCCGGCCGCGTAGATGCCCGAAGTCAGGCTGACATACATCTCCATCAACTGCCCCTGCTCATTGATGGAAAAATTGTCCCGCTCGCCTGGCCCCAATCCACGTGAACGCCTCATGATTCCCGTCAATTCGTCCTTTAGATCGTCAAGTTCATTCGGATCTTCCGCTTTGACGATGATCGTTATGTCGCGCCGCCGGCCGAAGTGTTTGAGCATCGAGCCCAACGGAACAATGACGCGATCATCCAGGCTGAATCCGAAAATAGTCCCCTGTTCTTCGAGGATTCCCACGACCTTGTAATGATAGGGACCGATCTGAATACGCTGGCCGATAGGATTATGCTGTTCAAAGAGTTTGTCTGCAATCCCGGTCCCGATCACAGCCACATCGCGGTTGGCTGCAACATCCGTCGCGGAAATAAAACGTCCCACTTCGGGCATTGTATCGGTCGTCTTCAGGTAATCTTCCGTGGTCCCGGTGATGTAAATGTTTTGCAGTTTCTCGGATCGAAAAGCGACTGCTCGCATGCTGGCCGCCTCAGGCGCAGTGGCGGAGGCATACTGGGAGGATTTCCTCACCTGCTCGTAGTCATCCAGGGTGATGCGGGGCCGATTACGATAAATGTAAAAGTCATCCGAGTGGAGCCAGGGGTGGCGTTCTACGTAGACAGTTCCCGATCCAATCGCCCGAAGCTGGTTGGCGAAGGAGCGGTTCAATCCGGCGACGATCGTGACCATCAGGACGACGGTCATCACGCCGATCACGATGCCCAGAGTGGCCAGGATCGCTCTGATTTTATTCGATTTCAAAGCCACGAAGGCGATGCCCGCAGCTTCAATAGTGTCCCAGAAAAAGGTTCTCATCGATCTAAAGTCGTTGACTCCGTTTCAAAAGGTTGGGTCAGGCCGGGTTCGTATTGTTGTGATTGAGAGTGTCCGACACGATCTGTCCGTCCAGCAACTTGACAGTGCGTTTGGCGCGAGCGGCTACAAATTCCTCGTGCGTAACGACGATGATGGTATTACCGTCGTCATGGAGCTTGTCGAAAAGTTGCAGGATTTCTTCGCCCGTGGCGCTGTCCAGGTTCCCGGTCGGTTCGTCCGCCAGGATCAGCGATGGGTTAGTGATCAACGCCCGGGCGACGGCAACGCGCTGACGCTGCCCCCCCGAGAGTTCCGAGGGTTTATGATGAGTCCGGTCCGCCAGCCCCACCGATGCCAATACAGCATAGGCTCGCTCTCGTCTTTTCCCCGGAGTGACCCCTGCGTAAATCAGCGGCAGTTCTACGTTGCGGAAGGCACTCGCCCGGGGCAGCAGGTTGAAGGTCTGGAAAACGAAACCGATCTGGCGGTTGCGGATGTGAGCCAATTCGTTGTCGGTGAGTTCGGAGACGTTCTCACCGGCGAGCCAGTAGTTACCCGCCGTGGCGGTGTCCAGACAGCCGATCAGGTTCATCAGAGTACTCTTTCCGGATCCCGACGGTCCCATGATGGCGAAGTATTCCCCTTTTGTAATTTGCAGGTCAATGCCGCGCAGCGCCGGTACCTCGAACTGGCCGACGGTATAGGTCTTGCTGACATTGTCGAGCCGAATCAGTTCCCCGTTCTCACTCATCTGATTGCCGCATTAATGGTTGTTTTCGGAGGTCGCGCCGCCGTCACCTTCACCGCTCCGACCATGTTTATTTCTCTCTTTGACGCTGTCGTCGTCCTTGAGGCGTTGCGTCAAGGTTCTGAAGGGTCCGGATACTACCGTGTCGCCCTCGTCGAGGCCTGAGATGATCTCGATGTCGGTATCGCTTGAAATACCGGTGACCACAGCAGTCTGGTGGGCTTTACCCTCATCCACTCTGAAAACCGCCTCGATCATCTCCTCCTTCTCGTCTTCTTCCGACTCGTCAGTTTGTACCTGCTCATCCTCCAGAGATGTCTCGCTCTCACCTTCTTCAGGAGGGTTTTCCTTCAGCGGAGATTTCATCACAACACATTGAATGGGGATATAGAGTGCATCCTCACGTACGTCCGTTACGACGTCTGCCGTGGCGGACATACCCGGACGGAGGCTTTGGGGGACGTCCAGGAGCCTGATTTTCACGACGAAATTGGTCACCTCTTCGGAGGTTCCCATACCTCGCGTCGTGGCCGTATGCGCAATCTCGCGCACTACACCGACGAAAGTCGTATCCGGGTAGGCGTCGATTTCAACCTCCGACGTATCCTGCAAGCTAACGTCAACGATATCGTTTTCGTCTACCTCGACGACCACCTCCATTTTGTTCAGGTCAGCCACAACAAGGATTATGTCCTGCTGATATTGAGCTCCGAGGGCCATCTCGCCCGGTTCTTTGTTGAGCTGGGAGACGACGCCGTCCATGGGCGAAAAGATTGACGTCTTGGAGAGGTCGTCCCGGGCTTGCTTCAGATAAGCGCTGCTTCGTTCGACTTCAGCACTTCTATACTCGAAGTCAGCCTGCGCCGTTTCCAGATCAGCCTCAGAGGACATGCCCCGCTGGTAGAGTTCCCTGATCCTGCCCAGTTCGCTTTTCGATTTCTCCAGAGCCGCGTTGGCTGATTTGAGTGCTGAAACCGCCTGTTCCATGGCCGCCTGGTAACGTTCTTTATCCAGGGTGACGAGGAGGTCGCCGGTATTGACGCGATCACCCTCCTCGACGAATATACCGGTGATCTTGGCGGAGACGTTTGCTGAAATTTTTACCTGTACTTCGGGTTGCACGCGTCCGGTTCCGGGGACTGTTTGCACCAATCTGCCCCGCTTGGCTTTAATCGTCATCACCTCTGTGGAATGTTCTCGCTGCTGCATCATGTTGGCGGCGATCAATCCGCCGATCAAGCATACGGCTGCGATGGGAATGACGATTTTCAGCCAGCGTTTCTTGCGCTTTGTTGCCATGAGAATATCTCTTCAGTTGGGTATGTGTCGTAATTCTTGTGAGGCGGCCTTACTGCAATTTTTTACCGACAGCTCGCTCCAGACCCGCCAGATTCGACCAAAAGTTAAATATGCTGGAGATGTAATCCACTTCCGCCTGTTCGTAGGTTACCTGCGCGGTGCGCAGGTTCAACTGCGATGTGGCGCCGAGCCGGTAGCGTTCCTGTTCCAGTTCCAACTGCCGGGATGCCAATTCGCGGTTCTTTTCGTTGACCCGGTATTGCTCGTAAGTCTGCATCAGCGTATAATAGGCCTGCCGTACTTCCTGGTAGATCAGCTGTTCCTGTTTTTTGCGGTCGTGACGGGCGTTTCGGTGCGCCACGCGGCTCTGCTGGAATTGCTCTTCATCAGAGAAGCCCGAAAACAGGTTCCAGGACAGTGTCAGAGAGCCGGAAGTATTGCGGTTCCGGGGATTGGCCGTGAAATCCAAATCTTTACCGGAATTCTGAGACCGCGTGTGTGACAGAGCGAGACTCAGATCAGGAAGAAATGCACTCCGGCTGATGTGCACACTGTTCTTGTTGTACCGTTCCTGTTCCCGGTACATGATGTAATCGGGACGAAACATGACAGATTCTCGCATCAGTGCGTCGAGGTCGAACTCCAGAGCGAAGAGCGTGTACTCTTCGATTAGCTGGTAATCCGAATCGAGGTCGATTCCCAGGACTGCATTCAGGTCTTCGCGCGCCAGTTTCAAGTTCTTCTCCGCTTCGATGACGGCGTTATCCTGGCTGCCCACGTCGATTTCAGCCTGGAGGACGTCCAGTTCGGTGACCGAACCGACTTCGTATCGAGCTTGTGCCAGCCGGAGCTGCTCGTTTTTCTGATCCTGGAGGTGTTTGGAAAGGTCGAACAGCCATTTATAGGCCAACACGATGTAATACTTCTGATGCACGTTATAGCGCAGGTTGAGTTCTGAGCTGGCGACCATGAGGTCGTTGATGCGGTTCTGGATGCCGGCGTTCTTGATGGTGAAATACTGGGATCCGCCCAGGTTCAGAGTTTCCCGCAGTCCGATCCAGGCGTAGGATCCTGAAGATTTGCCCTCAGGGATATCATAGGTGATCGAAGTAGGGGAGTTTGGATCGAAACCCTGGAAGATATATCCTTCACTTCCCAAAGTATCATAGACCGTCTCGTATCCTTCCTGCGTAATCGGATAAGTGGCTACCGAACCGTCCGGTTGAACGTAAGTCGGGTTGTAGTATTCCGACTGGGAGATCTGAAAGCTAACGTCGAGTGAGGGCATGATCGTTCCCCAGGCGCTGCGCAGGTTGGACCCGGACAGCGAGGCATTCTGAATGTTCTTCTGGTGGTCGGGATTGTGCAGAAGCGCGATCTCGTAAAGATCGTCCGGCGTCAGCGGCTGATCCTTGATCAGCAGAGGGGTCTCGGGGTCTGCATCGCCTCCCCAGAGAGAGGCAGCGGTGAAGGCGATCGTGAGGAAAACCCAGAACGATAATTTTAAGTTCATTTTGTTCTCCAGCGGTACATGATGTATCAAATTGCTACTCAAAGGTGGGCGAGCCTATGCCAGTTCAAGCTGAACCAGGGATAATGTCTGCTTAAAAGCAAAGGATGTGCCACCGTTCTTGATCTGAATGTGAGTAGCAGATAACCTGGAATGATCGGTCGGTGAACAGCGCGTTCAAGAGGATGAATCGCAGGCGAAGATTCTACTCACCATCTGTTCATTAAAGTAAACTACTGAAGACGACCCCGCCCAACACCAGGAGGGTATACAATCCTCCGACCGTGGCGAAGGACTTGCCCGCGCTGAATCGGTAAATTGCTGCGAATCCCAATGCTATGATGACAATTCGCCAGATTACAAAGATATCCAGCGCTGCAGCGATTTTGAACAGAGCGGTCTCTTCAGCTTCAGCCGGGAAGAGCACAGCCGGGCTGAAATAGATCTTCATGGTCAGCTTATCGAGCGCCATGGGGAGCCGCAGCAGGTATCCTACCAAGCCGATCAAACCCGCCCAACAGAAAAGAGAAAATATCTGTCGGAATTTTGCGCTGCCGCCCAGGATGATGTTGCCGACAAACAGCAACACCACTGTCGAGAAGACCATCGCAATGGCTGTGGTAGCTCCCGCCCCTACCCAGGCAAACTTTCTCATCCCTGAGATCTGCATATCCCGTGCTTGTTCGATCTGCTCGATCGTCATGCGGTCGTTCTCCATGAGATTTTCGTAGGCCGGGCTGGATTTGTGGTCGGCGATTATGGCCTCCCGCATGAGATGGGTCAGAGCCATACTGATGACGATGACGATGATGAAGGGGACCACCCAGGTCGGATTCGCGGCGACATCCGCGACCGTTTTCCCGGGTGCGTTGAAGATGCCGATGATACGCTGCATGGTACTCATCTGAGCTGTCTGATCTTCCAGGGGTGATTCCGGAATAGATTCGTTCGTTTCGTTCATGATACTGATCCCGTGGTTAAAATTCAGGTATTGTCTATCACCTTATTTTTGATCTTGTGCAGGTATTTCAGAGCCGCGTCGAAGTCGTTGGGAATCCGGCCATCGAGAATGGCCTCTTCTATCATTTTTTTAAGCGCACCGATTCTAGGACCCTCCTCGAGCCCCGTTTCAGCAATGATGACGTCTCCGCGCACGGGCGACTGAAAAGCGCGCAGTTCGTCCTTCTCATGAACCGATTTCAGATGCGCCACCACCTTTTCGAAATTAGCCAGGTAGCGCTTCACACGGCGGGGGTCGGACGAGGTCACGTCGGCTCGGCAGAGGGTGATGAGGTCGTCGATGTCTGCCCCTGCTTGAGCCCCCAGTCGGCGCACGGCGCTGTCCGTGACTCCTTCATCTGACAGGTTTATCGGGCGCATGTGGAGGCGGACGAGCCTGGCAACGTCATTCGCGGTCGAAGAGGGCAACTTCCAATGCCTGCATAGCTTTTTAACCATGCGCTCTCCAATGACCTCGTGACCGTGAAATGTCCAGCCCTGCTTGGCGTCATAGCGACGGGTTGCCGGTTTGCCGATATCGTGTAACAGAGCGGCGATACGGGTCGGGAGTGATCCGTTTTCGGCGGCTACGCTGTCCAGGACTTTTAGCGTATGCTCGAAGATGTCTTTGTGCTGGTGTCTTTTGTTCTGTTCAAGACCGGCCAGCGCTGCTATTTCAGGGAATGCACTATCCAACACGCCGGTGATGTAAAGTAGTTTCAGTCCGATGGAGGGTCTATCCGCCGCCAGCATGTTGAGCAATTCAGCGGTCTTGCGTTCTGCCGACACCGATTCGATCGAGCGGCTCTGATTGTGCATGGCGCGCAGCAGTTCCGGAGCGATCGCGAAGTCGAATTGCGCTGCAAAGCGGGCGGCTCTGATGAGTCGTAAAGGATCCTCTTTCAGCGTGACGTCCGGTGGGATCGGCGTCCGGATTAGACGCTTTTCCATATCGTTGCGGCCGCCTGCCGGATCGAAGATTTTCCCCTGTTTGGGTGACAGCGGCAAGGCCAGGGCGTTGACCGTAAAATCGCGCAGGAGGAGATCCCGGGTAAGCAGATTTTCCGGCAGCTCTACATCCGATGGAACCTGATGCAGGAGTGTTCTCGGATTGGAAAACTCGAAATTCACTTTCCGAGCCGGAACCAGCACCGTATCGAAGTTCCGGTTGATAACGACACTCTTCGTGTGCAGTAGAGTAGCAATTCGGCTTGTGAAAGCCTGGAGATCGCCCACCAGCAACAGGTCGACGTCGTCAACCTCGTCATCCGGCCTGATGTGACGGGAACGGACGACGCCGCCGACGAGGTAGAGTGGAAGGGCCTGCTGGCGAGCTTCTCGAACGATTCTGCGCAGGGCAGGATGGTACAGTATGCGTGCAGCTTTCACCAGTTATAGTCGTTGATTCAGGGTGGGGTGGGTGAGTCTAGTTGGAACGGAGTCTCGTCTTCGCCTCTTCCCGCAGTTCTTCGAGCACTTTGAGGGTTTTGGCTCTCCGTTTTTCGATCTTCGCATCGAGTGGGTAGGAGAGGCCGCGTTCGATCCATATTAGCGCTTGCTCGGGCTTGTTTAAGCCGAGAAATATACGCCCCATCTGTTTGCAGATCCCCACTTCGTTGTAATGGTTGTTCCTCTGCTTACCGTTGATTGAGGTGTAAAGTCGTTCATACGCCCCGGCTGCCTGTTTAAGTCGGCCAAGATGGAAATACCCTTGCGCCAGGGACCAGAGGTAGTGATGGCTGCCCGGGTAGAGCGCTAATCCCTCTAGAGATAGTCTGACCGCCTCTCCGGGACGCCCTGCATCGATTAGTGTCCAGGCCAGAGTACTACGGGAAATTTCACATCCGAAGAGACCCTCTTCCATGGCGCGGCGCATCAGCAGAATTCCCTGTTCCTTCTGATCCGGGATCAAGGGGAGCCAATTGATGAAATCGGTCGCTCTGCTGCTCCAGTATTTGTAGGTACCCACCCCCAGCAGAGCATCGGCATAACTGGAATCAGCGGCCAGACAATCTTTCATGTACCCTGAGGCCTTGATGCCGATACGCACCGCCGGCCACCATTTCCCCTGCCTTTGCTTCAGCAGGGCTTTATAACCCAGTAACACCCCTTTATAAAGGTCGGCCTCTGCCGTCTCCCCTCCGTCGTCCAGCTTGTCAGCGCCCGCCCAGGCAGCGTCGTAGTTGGATTCGAATTCCTCCATGTCCAGTTCGTCTTCGAAATCCAGCATGCGGCAGTAGAGGACTCCAGAGCGGAGCAGAGGGGATATACCATGTTCGGGTAGATAGTCCTCAAGAGTGTCGACCAGGGCGAGGGCCTCCTCGTACTTAAGCAGGAAAGTCTTCTCCAACGTACGGGAAATCAGCGTTCTGGCGGTGCTGTCCTCGAAGACGATACTCCGGCTCCAGCTTGCACCTGCCGCCATCAGGATTAGTAGGGTGATTAATAAATAGCGCATATCGTTCTCCGGAATGTGTGAAATATAGGGACAAGCCAGACAAAAATCAAGTTGAAAACGGGTGATCACTTGAAACATTTGCATGAAAATCGCTTACAGCGAAAATTAAAGCTTGACTTTCTTATGGAATTTATCTATATTATATGATTGGGAATCCGGAACCTATGGTCAGATCATCGGGAAATACCAATACATCATCAATTATATAGGGAGTGTGGATCATGAGAAGGTTAGCATGCTTAGTAGTTTCCCTGATTTTCCTCGCCAGCCTCGCCGGGGCGGCGCAGTGGGTGACTCTGAACGGTACATCAGGGGATCCCACGGTGGAGATCCTCGAGTCCACGAACGGTAGAATTCTCCTCGATTATCAGATCGGTGGATTCATCCAGGATGAAACGCTTATTAACGGTGAAGCTTTCGACGTCATAGCTTTGAAGAGCGAGAGCCGCCTATGGAACGCAGGATATCCGGAGCTGCCGCGCCTCTGCCGCAGCGTGATTGTCCCGGACGATGCGCGCATGGCTGTCCGCGTCGTCGCTTCGGAATATCGCGACATCCCCGGCATCAAGGTAGCCCCGTCCAAAGGGCACCTGCTGCGATCAGTCAATCCGGATGACGTCCCCTTCGAATTCGGTGAGATCTACCAGCGGGATGCCTGGTATCCCGAGAATATCGTGGAATTGCGTGATCCCTATATCATGCGCGATTTCCGCGGCCAGGTGGTCGAAGTGAACGCTTTTCAGTACAATCCCGTCACGCAGGTATTAAGAGTTTACACCCAGCTGACGGTTGAAGTGTACCAGGTGGGTGTCGGCAGTTTAAACGTCCTTATCCGCCAGGATGAATTGACGTCGCTGGATCGCGAATTTATGACCATGTACAAGCGCCGCTTCGTCAACTTCGACGAAGACCGGTACGTCCCGGTCGAAGAAGAGGGAACCATGCATGTCATCGTATACGACGCTTTCTACGATGCCATGCTGCCCTTAGTGGATTGGAAGAACCAGAAGGGTATCCCCACGACGATGGAGCGTGTTTCAGTGATCGGCAACAACCCGACCTCCATCAAGAATCATATCCGCACCTTGTACGAAACCGACGACCTGAAGTGGGTTCTGCTGGTCGGTGATGCGGCCCAAGTGGCCACTCCCGGCAACGGCGAAGATCCCACCTATGGGTATCTCGTTGGCAGCGATCACTACGCTGAATTGTTCGTTGGCCGCTTCTCTGCTGAGAACCTCGATCATGTCAATACCCAGGTCGACCGTACTATCGAATACGAGAAATATCCTCAGGCCGGAGCTGACTGGTACCACAAGGGCACCGGTATCGCCTCAAACCAGGGTCCCGGCCATTATGGTGAATATGACAATGAGCACGTGGATCTTATCCGCGATCAATTGCTGAGCTTCACCTATACGGAAGTTGACCGGATCTATGATCCTTCCGCAACTCAGGCTATGATCAGCAATGCGCTCAACCAGGGCCGCAGCATCATCACTTACTGCGGACACGGCAGTACTACTTCCTGGGGTACAACCGGATTCAGCAATTCCAACGTCAACGCCCTGGTTAACAATAGTATGCTGCCGTTTGCGACCAGCGTAGCGTGCAACAATGGCACATTTATCAGTTCCACTTGCTTTGGTGAAGCCTGGCTGCGTGCTACCAATCTCGGAGAACCCACCGGCTGTATAGGCTTCTGGGGTTCTTCCATCAGTCAGTCCTGGAATCCCCCCATGTACGCGCAGGATGAAGTCAT
>JALGZU010000488.1 GCA_025774735.1 candidate division LCP-89 bacterium
AGGGGTTTCCGACAAGCCGAGATTGAAACCCAGTTGTTTTAATCCCGCCACTATACGCCGTGTGTTCTCCCAGAGCTTGTGCCGGCGTTCGGGTTCACGCTGGAGGATTTCCAGAGCCTTCAGGACGGAAGCCACGGATGCGGGGGGCGGCGATGCGGAGAAGATCAGCGCCCGGGAATTGTGCTTCAGGAAATGGATGGTATCCTCATCGGAGGCGATAAAGCCGCCGATGGAAGCCAGCGATTTGGAGAAGGTACCCATGATCAGGGAAACCTTGTCCGAAACGTTGAAATGGGCTGCCGTGCCGTCTCCGTTCGGTCCGAGCACACCGATGGAATGGGCGTCGTCCACCATGACGTCGGCATCCGTTCGGTCCGAGCACACCGATGGAATGGGCGTCGTCCACCATGACGTCGGCATCGTAGCGTTCAGCCAAATCCACGATCTCCGGCAGACGGGCGATATCTCCCTCCATGGAAAAGACACCATCGACAACGATCAGACGAGATTTGGCTTCTTGCACGCCTTGTAAGACCCTCTCAAGATCGGCTATGTCGTTGTGGTTGTACTTGAGGAATTTACCGAAAGCCAGCCTGCAGCCGTCATAGATGGAGGCGTGATCGAGTTTATCTGAAATAACGGTGGAATCTTTACCGATAAGGGTCGAGATGACACCCTGATTTACCTGGAAGCCCGTCGAAAACAGGAGCACGGCTTCTTTGTTCATGAATTCCGCCAGCTTCTCTTCGAGCTGCAGATGGATGACAAGCGTTCCGTTTAAGAAGCGGGACCCTGCGCAGCCCGTCCCGAAGTCTCGGATTGCCTGCATGGCGGCTTCTTTTACTTCCGGATTATTGGTCAGTCCCAGATAGTTATTCGAGCCGAGCATGAGGACTTTCTGTCCGTTCAGGTGTACCATGGTATCCTGATCGGATTCGATCGGTCGAAAATAGGGATAGTATCCCAGGGCCATGACTTCCCGGGCGGCGGTATAACTGCGGGCTCGATCTCGAATTTTCATGCAGGATCCTCTCGGCAAGGGGACATTCAAGCAACAAAAGACATCAAGTATTACTTACTGTTACGGCTGATACTGATCCAGTAAATCGGAGATTATTGGCAGACGAAAAGTATCGCCGCGCAGGGCGGCCACCATCCCCCAGATGGCGACGGCTGCACAAAGAATCAGGACGACATTCCAGAGCAAATCCCAGCGCAAAGCCACTGCTGCCAGCTCAACGATGAAGAGGAGCAAGCCCAGTTTGGCATGGTGAAAGGCGTAGGGATTGTCTCGTTTTAAGAAGAGCGCATAGAAGCATAGAAACGGGACATAAGATAGGATCGCGGCGATTTTACCCTCTTCGCGAACGCGCGCCTCATCGACAGTTTCTTCGATGACCTCCTCTGGCGCTGCGGCGTTTTCTTCCGGGACGTCATTTGTTTCGTTCATAGTTTCCTCGCAGGAAATTTGCCAATTCTTCGGTTTTAATGATGGACCTCTGACCCTCCACACGAGTTTTCGCCTCCACCCCACCTTCGGTCAAACTCTTCGAACTGACGACGAACTGACATGGGATTCCCAGCAGGTCAGCGTCCTTGAATTTAAATCCGGGTCGAAGATCGCGGTCATCGTAGAGTACGTCGAATCCCTCCGCCTGAAGTTGCTCGTAGATGGCATCTGCCTGCTGGCGTACTTCGGCATCGTTCGCCAGGTTCAATCCGATGATGATCGCATCGTACGGCGCCAGGCTAACAGGCCAGCAGATGCCGTCTTTATCATGGCGGCTCTCGATTGCACAGGCGAGAATGCGTCCGATGCCGATGCCGTAACTGCCCATAACGATGGGTAGGTCCTTACCATCGGCGTTCAAGACGCGGGCCCCCATGGATTCTGAGTATTTCGTTCCCAGTTTAAAGATATGTCCGAGTTCTACGGCATTGGTGACTTTTAATGTTCCCTCGCATTGGGGACAGCCTTCTCCATCCCCGACCGTGCGCAGATCCTCGAAGCGGTCAGGCTTGAAATGCCGTCCCACATCAACACCGGTCAGGTGGAAGTGATCTTCATTGGCGCCGGTGATGCGGTTCTTCGCTCCCTCTAATCTCTTGTCGGCGATGATCTGCATTTCAGGTGCATTGACGGCGCCTAAAAATCCCGCTTCGCACCCGAAGAGATCCTTGATTTCATCGGGATGCGCCGGACGGGAAGCTTCTCCCAGTACGCCCAGCAGTTTGGCTTCCTGAAGTTCATCGCCACCGGCCAACAAGACTATTACGGGGCGATCGTCAGAAGCCATCACGACGAGAGTCTTTATCAGCCGTTCAGGAGCCACCTTCAGGAAGTCGCTAACTTCCTCGATGGTGCGCATTTCAGGTGTGGCAACGCGTTGGGTTTCATTTCCGCCATCCTCCGAGGATGGATCGCTGATTGCAGCTGGCCTGGAAGACGCCACTTCCAGATTGGCGGCGTATCCGCAACTGTTGCAGCGGGCAACGCTATCTTCGCCGTGCGTCGATTCCACCATGAATTCCTGCGAACCGGTCCCCCCCATCAACCCACTCGAAGCGCCGACTTCGAAAAAGTCCAGCCCGCAGCGTTCAAAGGAACGGCGGTATGCATCAGCATGGAGGTTGTAGCTCCTGTCAAGGCCTTCTTCGTCTACGTCCAGACTGTAAGAGTCCTTCATGGTAAACTGGCGGGCTCGCAGAACGCCCGAACGGGGGCGCGGTTCATCGCGCATCTTGGTCTGAAACTGGTACCAGATCTGGGGCAGATCCCGGTAAGATCGCACGAAAACTCGGGCGATATCGCAGATAATCTCCTCGTGCGTGGGAGCGAGGCACATCTGGTGCCCCTTACGGTCCTTCAGCCGGAACATCTCATCGC